>JBNJCV010000024.1:0-20927 GCA_051744245.1 Actinomycetota bacterium
CTATAAATTTATTATTATTTTTGCTATATTTTATTCTACTTTTATTTTTATAGTTTATTTTATAATAATACCTATAATTTCCAAAATCAATATTTATTTTATTTTAGGAATACTGCATATTGTTTTTATAAACATTATTTACTAAAATTATTGTTTAAAATATAATTATATATATAAAAAAATGAAAGAATTGCCCCTTTTTTCCTCCAAAACGCAAAACCAAATTGCCAAGCAGGTTTTATCGGCATTTGCTATAGCAATAATTATCGGTTCCCTAGTCCTCATGATCCCCCAGATGACAACTACAGGCAAAATAAGTTATATTGATTCACTGTTTACTTCCACTTCTGCAATATGCGTTACCGGCCTTATAGTACAAGATACCCCTACCTATTTCACGGACCTTGGTAAAATTGTCATCCTCATAATGATCCAGATAGGGGGTCTTGGAATTATGACTGTCGGTTCTATTTTTGGTTTGATTTTGGGAAGAAAAATAAACATCAAAGATAAATTTTACCTTAGCTCTAGCTTTGGTTCAAAGCGGTCCTTTAGTGCATATAAATTTTTTATGATAATTGCAGGAGTAACTTTCAGTATTGAATTTATCGGCTTTATAATAATGTCATTAATCTTTTACCTAAAATACTCCTATCCCATAAAAGGGGCCATGGCTTTCAGCTTATTCCATACAGTTAGTGCCTTCAACAATGCAGGCTTTGCCCTTTATTCCAATAGCCTGGAAGGTTTTAGCGGTGGAATTTATATAAACTTAATTTTTATGTTGCTGATTATTGTTGGGGGCCTTGGGTTTCCTGTAATTGCTGAAATCATCTCTTACAGGAGAACCAGGCAATTATCATTGCATGCAAAAATTGTCTTAATGGTTACAGCAACCTTAATATTTTTAGGAGCCCTGGTCTTTTTCCTGCTAGAGTTTAGAAACCCAAGCTCAATAGAGGGAAAAAGTATGACCGCTAAAATACTTTCAAGCTTTTTCCAGTCAGTAACACCTAGGACAGCAGGCTTCAATACCATAAATATGAGAAGCCTCAATCCTGCTACTTTGTTTTTCTTAACCCTCCTCATGTTTATCGGTGCTTCTCCTGGAAGCACTGCAGGGGGCATAAAAACCACCACCTTTGCTGCTGTAACGGCTGGAGGGATAAGTACGCTCAGGGGCAGAAGCCAGGTTACAATATTTAAAAGAAGGCTGTCAGAAAGCCTAGTCCATAGGGCATTAACTATAACCCTGACTGCCATTGTGATAGTAATTTTTTCAACAACTGGGGTGCTGATATTTGAAAAATGCAGTTTGGTGGAGGCATTATTTGAATCAATATCAGCTTTTGGCACGGTAGGGCTTTCTACCGGAATAACCTCTTCCTTGACTACCGGAAGTAAGATTATATTGATACTCACTATGTTTATTGGTAGAATTGGAATCAGCACTTTATCGGTAGCTATAGCCATTAGGGGTACGAAGGATAAAATTAGCTATCCTGAAGATACAATAACAATTAGTTAAAAATGAAAAAACAATTTTTAGTAATAGGGTTAGGAAGATTCGGGGCCAGTGTTGCCAGAACTCTTACCCAAGCCGGCCATAGCGTGGTAGGCATAGACCAATCAGAAGATAGAATACAAAGAGTTTCAGAAGAGATTTCTGATGTAATGAAATGTAATGCTACCGATGCAGATATATTAAGTTCCATTGGTATTCAGGATTTTGAAGCTTGCATTGTTTGTATCGGGGAAAAATATATACAGAATTCAATACTGGTAACCCTCCTGCTTAAAGAACAAGGTTCCAATAAAATAATTGCTAAGGCTGGAAATAAAACCCAGGGTAAAGTCCTATCAAAAGTAGGAGCAGATAAAATAGTTTATCCTGAAAAGGATATGGGGGAAAGGGTTGCCAGGAGCCTTATCAGTTCTAGAATAATAGACTTTCTGGAAGTAAGCGAAGAAATCTCTATTATTGAAATGAAAACACCTGCCATAATGGTAGGAAGGGATTTGATTGAATTAAACCTCAGGCATAAATACGGGGTAACCATAATTAGTATAAAATCCGCAGACGGAGTAATTAAAACTCCCCCGCCAGTAGATTACAAGTTTAAAGATAACGATGTCATTACCTTGATTGGAGAAAACAGGAAATTAAAAAAATTAAGATTCACCGAAGACTAACCGATTTCCCTTACATTGATAAAGTTGGTGCTACCAGGCTTGTTAACCAATATTCCTGCAGTCAGGACTACGGTGTCTCCTTTTTTAATGTATTCATTCTTTTTTGCCACATCTATAGCTTCTTGGATAATCTCTTCCACACTTCCTACAAACCTAGTTTTTAAGGGAATAACCCCCCAGCTAACCGTTAGCTGCCTAATAACATCCCCATGGGGACTTGCCCCGATTATAATGCTGTCTGGCCTATTTTTAGAAATCTGCCTTGCGGTGTGGCCAGATTGGGTAGAAGTTATTATAGCTTTAGCATTTAATTTATAAGCCACCTCACAGGAAGCTGCACTTATTGCCCTGGTTATAGTATTTCCACTTATCTCTTCCCGCCTTTGCAATACAGGACTGTAATGGAGCGACATTTCAGTTTTGTTTATTATCTTTATCATCATCTCTAAAGCTTCTAAAGGATACTTGCCTATAGCCGTTTCCCCCGATAACATTATTGCATCAGAGCCGTCAAATATAGCATTGGCCACATCGCTTACTTCTGCACGGGTAGGTCTGGGATTTCTAATCATTGAATCCAGCATCTGGGTTGCAGTTATGACTGGTTTGCCTAACTCATTGGCTTTCTTTATTATATCTTTCTGTATTATAGGAACATCTTCTTCATCAATTTCTATGCCCAAATCTCCCCGGGCAACCATCACCCCATCAGACTCTTTTAGTATATTATTAAAATTATCAACAGCTTCATGCTTTTCAATTTTAGCAATAACCATCTGATGGGAGTTATTGGTTTTTATAATTTCCTTAATTTTTGCCACATCCGTAAAATCCCTCACAAAAGACTGAGCAATAAAATCAACTTCTAATTCCAACCCCAGTTGCAGGAAGTAGATATCTTTATCTGTGACTGAATCGATGCTGATGCGAATATCTGGGAGGTTTATTCCCTTATGGGATTTTAATATTCCGCCTCTTTTCACCTTGCATTTAGCCAAAGCATCCGTTTTTTCTAAGACTTTACATTCAATCAATCCATCGTCAATAAATATGGAAAGCCCTTCTACCAGGTCTTCTACAAACCTGCTATAGTCAACCCTTATTACTTTCTCCTTAATATTTTTAAAATTTCTATCCCCATATGTAAAATAGACTATTTCGCCTTTACCTATAATTAAGTCATCCTCTAGCTCGCCTACCCTGATTTTAGGTCCTTGTAGATCCAACATAATAGCTGTGTTTTTCTGGTATTTCTTTGAAATTTTTCTAATGCTTTTTACTACTTCTTTTACTTCCTGTTTATCGCTATGAGAAGTATTAATCCGGGCTATATCCATTCCACCGAGTATAAGGTTTCTTAGCGAGTTTTCATCCTTGCAAGCAGGGCCAATAGTACAAACAACCTTTGCTTTCCTCATGACAAATTTTCCTTGGCTATGTTCCATAATTTATCTTTTTCACTCAAAGGCATGCTTTTAAAATCTAAATTATGCTCTTTAGCATACTTTTCCATATAATCAAAGCGCTCAATAAATTTTTTGCAGGTATTTCTTAAGCTTAGCTCACAGTCAATATTTTTCTGTCTACTGAAGTTGACTATTGAAAACAATAAATCGCCAAGCTCTCCTTCTATATTATTCTTACTGCCATTTATTTCAGTCTCCAGCTCCCCTACTTCTTCCTTTATTTTTTTAAAAACATCCTCCGGATTGTCCCAGTCAAACCCCAGCCTAGCAGCTCTTCTCTGAATTTCAAAAGCATAATGCAGAGCCGGCAGTATCCTGGGAATATTTGAAAATATCGAATCCGTCTTATTGTTTTTTTCCTTTCTTTCTTTTTTCTTTATATCTTCCCAGTTGGCCAGCACTTCGCCAGAATTTTTGACTTTCTCGCCCCTAAAAACATGGGGATGCCTCCTGTACAGCTTTTTTATAATTAACCTGATTACATCATTTATATTAAAACTTCCCTCTTCCTTACCTATCTGGCTGTGGAACACTACTTGAAGCAACAGGTCACCCAATTCTTCCTTCAACTCAGACATATTTTTTTCTTCTATTGCTTCAATTACTTCATAAGATTCTTCAATTAGATTTTTCTTCAGGCTTTCATGGCTCTGTTCCCTGTCCCACATGCAACCGCCAGGACTCCTTAGTTTTTCCATTATCTTTAGGAGAATCGAAAAAAGCTTGTTGCTGTCATCGATATTATCAATGTTTTTTAAATCTTGTCCATTAAGATTCCGGATTGCCATTTTCCTCATTTCTAGTCAGGGAGCTTTCATATTCTACATTATATTCAATCTCTGCCTCATCGAGCAGGCCGTACACAAAATCTTCCCATGCCTCTGACTTTCTCTCATTTAGTAAGTACTGCTTAGCTGTTTCCTTTGCATCTTCATATTTTTCTATATATTCTTCCTGCTTGTCAGTTACCTTTAATATATGATAACCATAAATAGTTTCTACCGGGCTGCTGACTTCTCCTACTTCAAGCTGGAATGCCGCATCTTCAAATTCTTTTACCATCTGGTCTTTTGTTATATAGCCTAAGTCCCCACCATTTTCAGCACTTAAGGTATCATCTGAATATTCTTTAGCCACTTCAGAAAAATCTTTTCCTTCCTCAATTTCAGACTTTATAAATTCTATTTTATCCAGGGCTTCTTTTTTATCTGCCTCGGTTGCCTCTTGGCCGCTCTCATTATACTGTACCAGTATATGGCTGACCTTTACCTTTTCTGGCACCTTAAAATAAATTTCCTTATTTTGTTCGTAAAAATCTTTTATTTCCTGTTCGCTAACTTCTATGTCTCCGGTTACTCTATTATATATTTCTTCCCTTAAAGTCTGGTCCCTTAATTCATTTTTAAAGAATTCAATTTCAATACCCCTGCCTTCCAGTTCCTGCTCCAAGGCTTCTTCAGAAGTATAGGATTCTACTACCTCCTGGTATTTTTGCTCCACTTTCCCTTGGTCTACTTCTATGCCATTACTGCTCGCATACTGTTTTAACAATGTTATTACTATAAGGGAGTCCATAATATTTGCCTTTATTGCTTCCAGCTGTTCTTCATCGTTTTCCAGTACATTTTCAGTATCCTGGGATTTTACAAAATCCAGGTAGGTATTCACCTGCTTCTGGGTTATCTTTTCCCCGCTTACTACCGCCACTGCTTCCGAACACCCAACCAGAGCTATTGAAAATATAATCACACAAATAATTAATCCTATTACAAATTTGTTGTCATTTTTGCCCAATTTTAATACCTCTTTCCTTCTTTAAATTTATGAAATTTATTATATCATTTAAAACATTATAAACTACAGCCAAATCAAAATTTTTATCCTCCATCTGCAATACCAATTCTTTCCCTTTTATATCATATTTTATGCTACTATGTAACTTACTGATATTCTTAATATCTTTTATGGGCAAGTTTACTTTTTTAAGTACTATGCCCCTATTTTTGGAGAAAGTAAGGCTGCCAATTTTTGCCTTTTTCATTAAACTTTTAATTTTAGAAATATTTATCAAATTTTTTAGGCTTAATGGTGTCATACCGTGCCTATCTTCTACCTGCCTCTTTATTTTCTCAATTTCTTTTATGCTTTTTGCACTCCCCAGCCCTTTATATATGTTAATTCTTTCGCTTTCTTTTCTAATAAAAGTTTTTGGGATATAAGCGCTAACAGGAATCTCTATCTGTATATTTAAGTCCTTTTCCACTTTTTTCCCTTTCAGTTTTTCTATCTCCTCCCTAATAATCTGGCAATACATCTCAAAGCCCACACTATCCATATGCCCATGCTGTCTAGGGCCTAAAATTTCTCCAGCCCCCCTTATCTCCAAATCCCTTAAGGCAATATTATAACCTGAACCTAGTTCTGTATTCTCGGCCAAGGTTTTCAGCCTCCTCAAGGCAGTCAAGGTTAAGCTTCTTTTAGAAGGATAAAAGAAATAAGCGTAAGCCTTAGTAGAAGTCCGTCCCACTCTTCCTCTTAACTGGTACAGTTGCGAAAGCCCGAACCTGTCAGCATTTTCTACAATCAAGGTATTCACATTACCAATATCCATGCCTGACTCTATTATGGTGGTAGTTAGAAGCACATCATATTTTTTTTCCACAAAATCTTCCATTATGCCCTCTATTTTTGCCCCGGCCATTTGTCCGTGGGTAACAGCAATGTTAGCGCCAGGTACTATTTTTTCAAGTTGTGTTTTCTTGCTGTCAATGTGTTCAACCCTGTTGTAGACATAATAAACCTGGCCTGCCCTTCCTATCTCCCTTTCTATAGCTTGCTTTACAATGTAATTGTCCTTTTCGCCCACAAAAGTCTCAATAGGATTTCTTCCCTCTGGATGAGTGTCTATCAAAGCTATATCCCTTATACCCGTTAAAGACATATACAAAGTCCTTGGTATAGGGGTAGCACTTAAGGTGAGCACATCCACATTTTTCTTAAATAACTTTATTTTCTCCTTGCTATTTACCCCAAACCTTTGTTCCTCGTCAATAATAATTAACCCCAAATCCTTGGGCCTGATATCCTTTTGGAGTATCCTGTGGGTTCCAATAACCATATCTATTTTGCCTTCATTGAAAGCCTTAATTATTTTATGCTGCTTGCTTTTTTTCCTGAATCTTGAGAGCACCTCTAAGATCACTGGAAAACTACTATACCTTTGCTTGAAAGTATGGTAATGCTGGTCAGCAAGTATGGTGGTTGGAACCAGCATCATTACCTGCTTTCCGTTCTCAATTGCCTTAAAGGCCGCCCTTATAGCCACTTCAGTTTTCCCAAAACCAACATCACCGCATATAAGCATATCCATTGGCTTGGGCTTTTCCATAGCTTGTTTAACTTCTTTTATGGCATTCAGCTGGTCCTCTGTTTCCCTGAACGGAAAAAGACTGTCTATTTCTTTTTGCCAGGGACTATCTTCCGGGAAAGCATACCCTTCCCTTGATTGCCTTTCAGCATAAAGCTTCGAAAGGTTAACTGCCAGTTTTTTAACAGAATTTCTTACCTTTTTCTTGGTATTTTCCCACTGTTTTGAATTCAGGGTAGTAATGGTGGGATTTTCTTTGCCTATATACCTGTTTATCCTGTCTGACTGCCAAGTTGGCACATATAACTTATCATTATTTGCATATTCTAAAAGAAAATAATCTTTTTTATGCCCATTAACTTTTCTAGAAATTATGTCTACATATTTTCCAATTCCATGGGTCTTGTGGACAATATATTCACCTGACTTAAAATCTTCGAATTCTTTTAGGGAGGCCAGTTTTTTATCAGGGCTCTTTATTTCTTCTTGCTCATAGATATCCAGCTGCCCATACAGGGAACAGCTTTCAGATTCAAACCCTCTATTTAGTTTATGCCTGCACAAATTAATGACATTATTTTCTGCTTGTACCTCCTTTTTCAATGTTTTAAAGGATAAGCCACTTCCGGTAAGAATTTCTTTTACTTTACTCATCCTTTTCTTGCTTTCAATGGATATGTATATCTTTTTATTTCTGTCTTTTCTTAAATTATTTATAAAAGTAGTAGCATTTCCATAACTTTTCTTCTGGCCGTGAATGGTAAAAGCAAAATCAACTCCACTTTCCGGATTTGTTCTGGATAAGAGCCTCAGGTTAAGATTGTATCCGGCAGACTGCAGAAAATTACTAGAAATCAAAAAACTCTCTACATCTTCTAAGTCATTGCAGACTAATTTATCCCTGCTACTATTTAATATTTTATATAATATGTCCTTGTCACTTTTAAGCTTTATCTGTACCTCTAATGGATCACATATCACTAAATTAAAGCTGCCTACCCGCATTTTTAAGAAATCTATAAAGCTTATATAGTTTCCCCTATCTCCAATTTCCCAGGGATTTGACATGGGCAAGATAGATATCCCTTTTTTTTCTTCTATTTTTTTATGGCTTGCAGGATCAAAGGAATAAATTGCAGATATTTCATCTCCGAATAGGTCTACCCTTACCGGGTTTATGCTAGTCAGGCCATAAACATCAATTAATGAACCCCTTACGCTAAATTCCCCCCGGTCATAAACCATGTTTACCCTGTCATATCCCCTGTTTGCAAGAGCAGAGATTATCCTTTCCCTGGAAATCTTAGACCCTTTTTTCAAATTAAAAACTTTAGAACCGTCAACCTTATCTGTATCCAGTAAATTCATGAGGGCATTTATGCTTGAAAATATTAGAAAGGGGAAGCTTTTGTAGTTGTTAATTTTTTTTACAACCCTTAGCCGCTCAGCTACATTCATAACATCTGAAGCTTTGCCTTTAACAAAAATGCTGCTACCCAGGCCTGGAAAGTTAAATATACTGTCCCCTGTAAGGTGGCTAGTTTCCCCCGCTAGTCCTGTTGCCCGGTCTGAGGTAGATGAGACCACTAAAGTGGGCAAACCATAGTGTTTATGGCAAGCAGCTATAATAAAAGGCCAAACATCTTCACTAATAGCGGCAACAATTCTTGGGTCATTTTTTTTGTTTAGCCCCTTTAAAAATTTATTCCATTGTGGTTGACTGCAAAATAAGTCAAGCATATAGCATCACCAGCCTAAATTAGTAAGTGCAGTATAAACAATATAATAGATATTATGGAGGGGACAGATTAATTATATTTATTCATTGCAAAATCAATACCAAAGCTTATGTAGTCTTTTAGTGCATCTACTGCATCAACTTTAACCAGCTCCAGCTCTTTTACATTTTTTTTTGAAAAATCCTCCAAAACATAAGTTGAGGGGTCTTTCCTTCCGGGCGGCCTGCCAATCCCAATCCTCAGCCTGTCAAAATCCTTGCTGCCAATAGATGACATTATAGAGTTAAGGCCCTTATGGCCTGCAGTGCTTCCATTTGCTTTAAACCTGATCTTTCCAAATTCTATATCCAGGTCATCATGTATGACAATTATTGACTCAATATCTTCATAGTGGCTTAACAGCGAAGCTACTGCAGATCCACTATTATTCATAAAAGTTAAAGGTTTGGCCAACAAAAGCTCTTTGTCTCTATACTCCAGCTTTATAAGTTCTGAATTAAACTTATTAAATTTTGAGGATCTTCTAAAACCTTTTGAAAAAGCATCCACAACCATAAACCCAACGTTATGTCTATTCAGTACATACTTTGTTCCTGGATTACCTAATCCTACCAATAAAAACATTATTAGCTTTACTCTTCTTTAGGAGTTTCCTCCGGCTCTTTTGCCTCTTCCTCTGAAACTGGGGCTTCCTCTTCTTTTTCCCTTCCAATAATTTCAGGTTCTTCTTCTACTTCTTCTACCTCTTCTTCTTCTTCAATTAATTGTGAAGGATGTATTACAGAAACCACAACTTCATTGGGATCATTTAGAACTTTGATATTGTCCTCTACTTCTATATCTCCGACTCTTATAGAATCCCCAATTTTTAGTTCCTGGATATCGTAACTAATGCTGTCGGGTATATCCCTTGGCAAGCATGAAACATGCAGCTCTCTTAAGCTGTGCTGGATTACTCCCCCTTCTTCTTTTACTCCAATTGCTATATCATCATTGATAATTTCAATGGGTACTGAAGTTTCAACTTCTTTTTCCATTTCAATTCTTAAGAAATCCAAGTGCAAAAAATCCCTGGATATAGGGTCCCTTTGCATATCCTTTAATATTACAGACTCTGTTTTCTTTGAATTATCAATAGATATATCGAATATCAAATTCAGGGTTCCCTTGCTTCTTAAAATTTCCTTAAATTTTTTAGCACCCACTTTTATACTTACAGGATCTTTTTTTAGGCCATATAGGACGGCAGGAATAAAATTTGCCCTCCTTAACCTCCTGGAAGCATTGTTTTTTAACTCTTCTTTACCCCTTTTGTCTACTGTTAGTTTTAATGTCTCCACTTATATTACACCTACCTTATACTAAATTTTCACCTTTGAATAATTCACTTACAGATTTGCAATAATAAACTTTTTTTATAGTTTTTGCAAGCAAGGGAGCAATAGTTACCACTTTAACCCTTTTAGGATTGTATTGTTTCCTTATAGGCAAAGTGTCAGCCACTATTATTTCTTTAGCCTTCGATTTTTGCAGGGTCTCAATTGCATCATCCGAAAAGATTGGATGGGTGGCAGCAGCATAAACATTTCTGGCACCTTTTTTGATAAGCATTTCAATGGCTTCCAGCAATGTTCCGCCTGTGTCTATCATATCATCAAAAATTACAGTATCCCTTCCTTTTACTTCTCCCACCAGATGTTCGATCTCTGCAACATTCTGTGCTGGCCTCCGCTTGTCAAAAATAGCCAGCGGATAATGGAGCAGTCTTGCTAAAATGCTGGCCCTTTTAACGCCTCCCACATCAGGACTAACCACTACCCCGTCTTTTAAGTTCTTCTTTCTCAGATATTTTGCAATTATAGGTATTGCAGTAATGTGATCTACGGGAATATCAAAAAAACCCTGTATAGTAGCAGTGTGTAGGTCTGTAACAATCAACCGGTCCAAGCCTGCAACCGAAAGGAGATCTGCAACCAGTTTTGCGGTAATAGGTTCTCTTCCTTCTGCCTTCTTATCCTGTCTTGCATAGCCGTAATGGGGTATAACTGCATTAATCATTCCAGCTGAAGCCCTCTTTAGAGCATCTACCATTATAAGGAGTTCCATTAAATAGTCATTTACAGGCTCGCTGCAGGTTTGAACCACAAATACGTCTGCTCCCCTTACAGATTCATCAAACTTTACATATATTTCCCCATTTTTAAATTTAGTCCTGGTTACTTTTCCCAGGTTGACATTTAAACTTTTGGCAATTTTTTTGGCAAGCTCAATATTGGAAGAGCCAGAAAAGACCATCATCCTTTTATTAGTTGGGTAATCTCTCATTTATTATCTCCTCTTTTTTCAATTTCTTTCTTTCTTCTATACCTTGTGGCGCCATCCTTAATATTTTTTTGCTCTCCCCTCTCAATAGCTAAAGAATTTCCGGGCACATCTTCGGTAATCACTGAGCCGGCTGCAACAATAGCGCCCTTTCCTATCTTTACAGGGGCAATAAGCATCGTATCTGAACCAATAAAAACTCCATCTTCAATAATAGTCTTGCTTTTACTATAGCCATCATAGTTAACAGTCACACATGATGCACCAACATTTACCCCAGCTCCGATTTCAGTATCACCTACATAGCTAAGGTGGGGAACCTTGCTCCCTCGGCCAACCATCGATTTTTTAACTTCACAAAAACCGCCTATCTTTACCTTGTCTCCAGTAACTGTATCCGGCCTTATATAGCTATAGGGCCCTATATTGTTATTCTTTCCAATTTCAGATCCAATGATTACAGAGGCATTAATTTTGGTTCCCTTGCCCACAACAGTATCAGTGATTTGGCAAAATGGGCCGATAACACAATTTTTTTTGATAACTGTCCTGCCGTTTATAAAGCAATAGGGCTCAATAGTAACATCGTTTTCAATTTCAGCTTCAGGGTCAATAAAACAATTGCCGGGATCTCTTATAGTAACTCCCTCCTTCATTAGCTTTTGGTTACGTCTTTTTATCATTAATCTTTCAACTTTTGAAAGCTGCAGCCGGTCATTTATTCCAAAAACCTCCCCGTAATCAGTTGCTCTAAATACAGATACTATCTTGCCTTTTTGGGTTAATTTTTTAATTATATCTGTAAGGTAATATTCATTCTGGGCATTATCAGACCCAATCTCATCTATGCTTTCAAAGAGGTCGTCCCGGCTAAAGCAATATACTGAAGTGTTTACTTCATTAATTGCTTTTTGGCTGCTGTCAGCATCAGCTTCTTCAATTATTTCTTTAACATGACCACTGCTATCTTTAATAATCCTGCCATAACCTTCAGGATTGGGTATGGTTGCACTAATAAGGGTAGCCGCGCTTCCAGTTTTCTTCTTATTTTCTATAAGCTTTTTTAAAGTCTTTCCTGTTAAAAGCGGGCAATCCCCTGCCAAAACAATTATATCTTCACCCATTTTTTTTCTGTATTTTTTCGCAGTCTTTACTGCATGGGCAGTACCCAGCTGTTCTTGTTGTAACACAGGTATAACGGCAGGGAAGCTTTTTTTTAAAAATTCTTCCACCAGGCTTGCTTTATAGCCGATTACTGTAAATATGTTTTTGGGAGTGATTTTGAGGCAAGTATTTAAGATATGATAGAGCATTGGCTTGCCAAAAATTTGGTGTAATACTTTTGGCTTTGAAGATTTCATTCTGGTACCTTTACCGGCAGCAAGAATAATTACGCTTAAATCTTTTGGATCCATCCCTTAATTCTTTCTTTTTACAAAACAACCTAAAATTTTAACATATATTTTGTCTTTTATCTAAATCTAATCCAGAAAATTCCCCCCGCTGATATCCCTTGAGATTATCCCATAATCCGGACCAAAATATATGGTTACATATATTAAATTATTGCAATTTTTCCCCAGTATTTCCTTTCTTAGAAAATATGCAGCCCCAGATGGGCCTTCATTTTCATATACCCGGCTTATGTCGCTGGTTTTTCTTACTTTTACCTCTATTTCTTCTCCGCATTTTTTGCATTTTACCTTAAAAATTATAAAATTAGCTTCTCTTCCAGAAGGTACCGTAAACATTTTTTTCAAACTGTCCAAAAATCCCATATGACTCCTTTGATGCCTTGTGATAATTATATTCTAAGGCTTGAGTGAAATATTATCAATTTAGAATTTTACATGCCGGGATTAATTTAATAAAATAGCTCGGATGAGATATAATTTTTCAAAAACAAAACAACTGGCTTACCTACTGAATTATTCCTTAAAATCCAGGATAGCAACAAAATATAGAAAACCCCTGTTGTGTGGATTTAAGCTTACCAGTAAATGTAATCTAAAATGCAGGCATTGCCCCTTCTGGAGACAGGAATCTCCCCCCTCCCTTGATTACAAGCGGGCTAGAACAATCCTGGATAAATTACATAAAGACGGCATTAGGATATTAATATTTGAAGGTGGAGAACCCCTTATATGGGAAAAAATAGCCAGCATAGTGGAATATGCTAAATCCCTGTTCTTCGAGGTGGGTATAACAACCAATGGAACTATAGATATGGGCAAGGCAAACCCGGATATTTACTTTGTAAGCATTGATGGCTTAAAGGAGGAGCATGAAAAAATAAGGGGGGAAAACTTTGATATGATTATTAGAAATATAGAGGCTAATAAGCAAAATAAGAAGATAATAGTAAATACCTGCATAAATAGTATAAATTATGCCAGTATCCCTGGGCTGGTTAAATTTTTGGAAGGCAAAGTATATGGAGTAACTATACAATTCTTTTATCCATTTCCTGGCGTGGAAGGCCTGGGTTTAACTTTAGCCCAAAGAGAAAAAATACTTGAAAAATTAATTAGCTTAAAAAAATCAGGACACAGCTTGCTTAACTCATATAACTGCCTGCAAAAAATGAAAGACAACAGCTGGGAATGCCACGATTTCCTTGTAGCAAGTGTTGACCCAGATGGAACCATTAATTACGGGTGTTACCTTAAAAACAGGATTGAGGATATAGCATGTAAAGACTGCGGCTATGCTGCACACTGTGAAATATCACTTGCTTATTCTTATGGCCTAAACGCAATTAGCACAGCAAAAAATATATTTTGGGGCTAAAGATTGGCTCTTTCCAATTTTAATAGCTTTTCCTTCCGCTGTATGCCAGAACTAAAATTGCCAATACTGCCATCGCTTTTTATAATCCTGTGGCAGGGAATAATTATCATTGTAGGGTTTTTAGCCATGCAACTACCTACTGCCCTGCAGGCTTTGGGGTATCCGCTTATCCGCGCCAGCTGGCTATAGCTTAATTTTTTTCCATATTCAACTTCCTTTAAGCTATGTAGCACTTTTCTCTCAAAATCAGTAAACCCTCCGAGCTCTACCTCAACACTAAATTTTTTTAATTTGCCAGCAAAATAAAGGGTCAGCTCTTTTTCAAGCTTTTCAAATTTTTTTGAAAAAAATTTAATATCAGAACCATTTTTTAAATCATTTATAAAATTTATATAATTCTCCCATATTCCAAGAAAAATTAGCCTGCAGTTTTCATCCCATAAATAAAAAAGCCTGCCAATGCCGGAATTAAAATTAGATTTGTAAACTATTCTGGTCTTCATTTTTTATTAAAAACAGGTTTTAGCAGTAGGGAAATTAAAAAAATAAAGGCACTAACCATTATAATAGTGGCGCCAGAAGCCAGGTTTAAATAATAAGATAAAACCAGCCCGGATATGCTGCTTACAAACCCGAACAGTATTGAAAAAAAGACCATCTGGATAAAATTAGAGCTTATGTTTTTCGAAGATGCTGGGGGGATTACCACCAGAGCGCTTACCAGTATTATGCCCACAATTTTAGTAGAAATTATAACGGTTGTGGCTAGTAGAATTACAAATATATAATCATATAAGACTACTTTAATTCCCTGTATTCTAGCAAGTTCCCGGTCAAAAGTAATAAAAATATACTGCTTAAAAAATAAACTCAATAGGACTAGCACTAAAATGCCCAAGCCTAAAGAAAGGTATAAATAAAACCTGTCCACAGCAAGTATGTTTCCAAATAAATAACTCAAAAGGTCGGGCTTGTAGCCTTCAATAAGACTAATTACCAAAACCCCTATTGCCATAGAGGAAGGCAGAAAAATCCCTATTATAGTATCTACAGAAAGTACGCTCTTATTTTTTAAAAAAGAGACCAGTATACCGATAATTATCCCGAAAATTACCGCAGTAACTATCGGGTTTAAACCCATAAAAAATCCTATGGCAATACCGGCTAACGATGAATGGGCAACTGCATTTGCAAAAAAAGACATCTTGTTAAGAATTACAAATACCCCAATAAAAGAGCAGGTAACACCTATTATTATTCCCGAAATTAAGGCCCTCTGCATAAAGGGGTACTGCAGTAAATCTAGCATATTATTCTCCAAATAGCCTGCATCTTTCTATATCTTCCCTGGTTAATTGGTCCTGGGGTTTTTCCAGACATTCACGGTGTTTGAAAATGCCAAAGTCCTTTCCGTAAACATCTTCAAAATTTTTTTTAACCAGTACTTCTCCAGGCTTTCCAAAAGCTACCAATATCCTGTTTAAGGCAGCAATTTTATCCGCATATAAGTTTACTACTGTAACGTCATGCGATACCAGAACTACAGTTAAATCTTCTGACTTTTTTAGATTATTCACTAATTCATAAAAATTTTTTTCTCCTTTAACATCAACCCCTGCCAGCGGCTCGTCAAAGAATATTATTCTAGGGTTATTGGCTATAGCCCTGGCTATCAGAACTCTCTGGGTTTGCCCTCCTGACAGTGACCCTATGCTGTAATCCGAGTAGCTCTCCATTCCAACCTGCTTTAATACAGATAAAATTCTTTCCCTTCTTTTTTTGGACTCCCTGATCCTGTTGCCAATGGCAATATCTATAATTTCGTAAACAGTTATGGGAAAAGTCCGGTCAAAATTAAATTTTTGGGGCACATATCCTACAATACCTTTAAGCGAAGACATTTTCTTGGTAGGCTTGCCAAAAATATTTACTTCCCCGCTATGGGGAATTATATTCAAAATAGCCTTAATCAGGGTAGTCTTGCCTGATCCGTTAGGACCAATTATAATCAGGAAGTCCCCTTTTTCAATTGAAAAACTAATATCCTCTATAATGTTTTTATTCCCTATTTTTACAGATAAATTTTTTATTTCTAATGACTTCTCAGACATGATTTAGCTGTTTAATTTAATAAAATGTTCAACTGACCTGTCATAGGTTTTTTCAGCCTCGCTGTCAAAATAACATGCAGGCAATTCCCCTGATTTTCTGTGGTAAGCAATACATTCACAACAAGCACCTTTCCTGGAGCAAGGCTCATAGGTGCAATTGCAAATTCCCAAGTTTTCTTCTTTTCTACATTCCATTATTTCTCTCTCCCTTTCTGTTAGTATTCTATTCCTTTTATTGCTTTTATTCCTTTCTCGTATGCATGTTTTATTGACTTCATTTCTGTGACCGTATCGGCCATTTCAACTAAGCTTTCAGGCACCTTGTTTCCGGTTAAAATAATTATAAGGTTTTTAGACTTATTTTTTAACAGGTTTATTAAGTCAGCTTCTTTTATCAAGTTGTAACTTAGCAGATTAAGAATCTCGTCTAAAATTACCATATCATAAGTGCCCCTATTTATTTTTTCCTGGGCATATTTAAAAGACTCTCTTGCATTTCTTTTTTGCTCTTTAGTAATAACTGGTTTGCCCTGATTAAATTCAATAAACCCAATACCCAATTTTTCAACTTCTATCTGGGGAATATTTTCCAATGGCCTAAGCTCACCTGATTTCCAGGGTCCTTTTATAAACTGGAGTATTAAAACTTTCAAGTTATGTCCTGCAGCCCTTAGGGCAATACCCAGGGCAGCAGTTGTTTTCCCCTTGCCGTCACCAGTGTTTATTAAAATTAAGCCTTTTTTGTTTTTAGTCATATAATGATTTTAATAAAAAAAACCCTTTATTAAAATCGCTGATTTATAATTCTATATAATAAATCAACGTCCATATTTTTCCTAAAAATATCAGCCAGCATATCATATTGTCTTTGCTTGAAAGAATAATAGGAATCCATGCCCGGGGCTATATTAAATTTTAAGTTATTTAAATTTCCAATTTTTCCTAAAATTGCCTTCCTTAACCCAGAATTGTCAAACAATCCATGTATATAAGTTCCCAAAACTAAATTATTCAATTTCCTGTCCACATGGATACATCCATCCTCTTCATCTATTTCTCTGCCTTTCCTTTTAAAAATATTAAATAACCTTAATACTTTTGGATCCCTTATTTTTGATTTACCCATGTGTATTTCATAGCCTTCAAAATTCTCCGAGCCCTGGACTCCGCAAAACATATTTAAAGCTCCCTTCCCAAGCCTGAATTCTACCTGGGAAGTATTTTTTATATCCTGGAATCCAGTTTCCATGTTAAACAGCCCCAGGCCTTCTGCTTCTTTTATATTTGATTCCCGGCCATATTCATCTATAACTTTTGCCCCCAGCATCTGATAGCCTGCACAAATTCCAATTACTGAAACTCCGCTTCCATGCATTTCCCTTATTAGTCCCTTAAACCCCGACTGTTCCAGATAAAGCAAGTCCCCAATTGTATTTTTACTCCCCGGTATAATTATTAAGTGGGGGTTGAAATTTTTTAAGTCTGCCGGATTTTTAACATACAATAAATTAACCCCTTCTTCTACTTCCAGGCAATTGAAATCCGTAAAATTTGAAATATGGGGAAGATACAACACTGCTATATTTAACTTATTTTGTCCAAAATTCCTCTTTTTATGGTTCTCCCGGTCAAGGTTCACAGAGTCTTCTTCATCCAGGATAATATTATTATAGTAAGGGATAGTACCAATAACCGGCAGCTTTAATTTCTTTTCAACCCAATTAATGCCGGGCTTTAGTAGACTAATGTCCCCCCTAAACTTATTTATTAAGAGCGCTTTAATGTACTTGCGGTATCTTCTCGGAAGTATTTTAACTGTTCCATAAAAGCTTGCAAAAATGCCGCCTTTATCTATATCGCCTAACAGAATTACAGGTGATCTTGAAATTTCTGCAGTCCTCATGTTTACAATATCATTATCCAGCAAGTTAATTTCAGCCGGGCTTCCAGCCCCTTCAATTACTACATAATCAAATCTTTCCTTCAGTCCAATAACTGTTTCCCTAATTTTATCCAAGAAATATACTTTCTTTTCATTGTATTCAGCAGCAGTCATGTTTTTTACCACTTTGCCCATGAATATTATCTGGGCTTCCTTGTCTTTTACTGGCTTTATGAGGATAGGGTTCATGGAAACCTCCGGGGCAATTCCGCAGGCTTCAGCCTGCATCACCTGTGCCCTTCCCATCTCTCCGCCGCTGGAAGTGGCAAAGGAATTTAAGGCCATATTCTGTGACTTAAAAGGGCAAACGCTATAGCCATCTTGCTTTAGTATCCGGCAAATTGCAGCAACTGCTACGCTTTTTCCCACATGTGAGCCCGTGCCCTGAACCATTATAGATTTATTTACCATTAATATCCTCCAGAATTGATAAGATATCTGTCTCCTGTCCTATCCTTTTAGCTTCCCTTTCAATTATCTTACGGTAAAGGGTAGAAGCCTTGCCTCCAGTATGATCCCTTTGTTCGATGCTTTCTCCACTTATTACAATCACCTTCTTTTTTTTGTCTAAAGCCTCTTTAACTGATACCAGGTTTGAAAAATTTCCATTTCCTATTTCTATAGGGGGAAGTATAACAACATCGCTTAAATTTATTAATTCCAGATTCTTATTTTGTGCATAAAGGCTGACAGGCGAGAAAGGAGCTTCGCTCACGTAAGGAATCTCCAGGGTTTCACAGGTGGCCAGGTCAGTATCCAGGTTATTGACAACTCCACAGGATACAATATAGCCTTTTCGGTACAAGCTGTTAATAATAGGGGAAGCAGCACCTCCTCCGCCAATCACATGTATCCTTAAGTCCCTGGTTTTGCCATCTCTTTGCGGGCGTGTATTAAATGTAGGATTGATATAAATTTTTCCAGTAAAAGGATTTTTAGCCACGTAAACTTCACTTGAAAAAACCCTTTCAATATTTTCTTCATTTACTACATCGCTGGTATTACCATATTTGAATATTCTTCCATCCTTTAAAAACATGACCTTCCTGCTATACTGAATTGCCAAATTTATGTCATGGAAAATTCCTATCACCGTTTTTTTATCTACTATATTTAATTTATGGAAAAGCTCTAAAAGCTCAATCTGGAAATTGATATCCAGATGGGCTGTAGGCTCATCTAACAGAAGTATAGGAGTATCCTGGACCAGTGCCTGGGCTATAATCACCCTTTGTTTTTCGCCCCCTGATAGCTCATTGTATTTCCTTTCTGCAAACTCTGATATTTTAACTTTTTCCATTACTTCATCTATAAATTGGCTGTCTTTGTTGCTAATAGCCTCAAACCTGCTGGAATAGGGATATCTCCCCATAGATACCAGTTCTTTCACAGAAAAATTAAAACTAGGACTGGTGGATTGGGGAACAACAGCTACCAGTTTTGCAACTTCTTTCGGCCGGAGCAGGTCAAGGCTTTTGCTGTTTATAGTAATATTGCCCTCAAATTTTTTCAGTACCTTGCTTAAAATGTTTATAAGAGTACTTTTTCCAGACCCATTTGGTCCCAGTATGGATATAAAGCTACCCTGCCTTACGTTAAAACTTACATCCCTTAAAACTTCATTGCCATCATAGGAAAAGTTTAAATTTTTTACCTTCAATATGTCCATTTAGAAAACCTGCTTTTTTGACCTTATAAGCAAATACAGGAAAAAAGGAACCCCTATTATTGACGTAATTATACCCACCGGTATCTCCCTTGGGGAAAGCATAGTTCTTGCTATGGTATCTGAAACTAAAAGTACAATGCCCCCAGCCACAGCTGAAGTGGGGTATAAGATTTTATGGTCCGGGCCCACTATTAACCTGAGTATGTGGGGAGTTATCAGTCCTACAAAGCCTATTAAGCCGCTTACTGAAACTGCTGCCGCGGCTATCAGGGAAGCCAATATCAACAACAGCCTTTTAACATTTTCTGTATTCACTCCCAGCTGGGTAGCTCTTTCATCCCCTAGTGATATTATATTTAAGTCGTTTAAAAAAAATGAAGATATAATAAGGAGAAATACTACTATTGGGAATATTATAAAAAACTGCTGCCAGCTTGCTGCTGTCAGCCCGCCCATGAGCCAAAATATCACCTTTGCAAGGTCATGAGCTTCAAACATTAGTATAAAGGAATTAATGGAACTCAAAAGGGCGCTTAATGCTACTCCCGATAGGAGCAATGTTAGCACAGATACCCTATTTCTGACCTTTGAAATATTATAGACAAGGAAAGTGGTGGCAATTGCTCCTATAAAGGCAAATAAGCTAACCGATGAAATATTAAGTATCCTGACCCCGGTAGTGATAAGCAATCCTATTGTTGCCCCGAATGACGCCCCAGCTGAAACGCCAATTATATAAGGGTCAGCCATGGGATTTCTAAATATTCCCTGGAAGATAACGCCGGAACTGGCTAGGGCTATGCCCACCAAAATAGATATAAAAATTCTGGGAAGCCTGATTTTGGTTATTATATCAAAATACTGTGATTCTATATCGCTAATGTTTATAAAATTATTTATCCCCGGGACATAACTTCCAAATATCTTTGCCGTATCTTTAAAGCTGAGATCTGCAGACCCTATAGAAGATGCAAAAATAACCAGGAAAAATAAAATGAGTACAAGCACCACCAGATACCTTATAATCCTTTTTATATTCTGCATAACAGCTTCACCAACGCCCTAAATACTATACCTAATCAATAGCTTAAAAAACATTGCTTATATTTATAAAAAAAAGCTCCCCACTTTAGTAGAGAGCTTACCATTCCATTAAAAAAATTACTCCCTTTCTACCGAAGTGGCGTAATATTTATCTTCTGCTACCAGGTCTCCTGACTTTTGGGACATTACCCTTTGCCTTCCCAGCTATAGCCAGTGGCTCATATAAAGGGTACTCACCCAATCACAGTGGCGGGACCGTTCCAGATTCTAACTGGATTCCCTTG
>JBNJCV010000025.1:0-20682 GCA_051744245.1 Actinomycetota bacterium
ATCATAAGTTACATATTTTCCCTCTTTTATATTTAAAGCAATAGCTGATTCCAGCAGACTTGCACAATCAGTTTCCCCAATATATTTTAACATCAACACTCCAGAAAGCATCATGGCAGTAGGGTTCACTTTATTTTGCCCCTTATACTTAGGAGCGCTTCCATGGGTTGGTTCAAACAAGGCAATATCTTTTCCAATATTCCCTCCAGGGGCAACTCCCAATCCACCTACCAGACCTGCAGCTAAATCTGAGATTATATCTCCGTACAGGTTTGGCAGAACAAGCACATCATAAAGTTCAGGCTTCTGGACCAGCTGCATGCACATATTATCAACAATCCTGTCCTCGGACTCTATGTCCCTATATTCTTCTGCTACCTTCCGGAATGTATCCAGAAATAGCCCATCAGAATATTTCATTATATTAGCTTTATGTACACCAGTAACTTTTTTCCTGTTGTTCTTCCTGGCATATTCAAAGGCGAACCTTACAATTTTTTCTGTTCCTGTTACTGAAATGGGTTTTATGCTTATCCCGCTGTCTTTCCTAATTTCTGCACCTTTTTTGTCTTTTATAAACTGTATTAGGCTTTCGGTCTCTTTTTTTCCCATTTCAAATTCAATGCCTGCATACAGATCTTCTGTATTTTCCCTTACCACAATTAAATCAATATCCGTGTATTTGCTCCTTACACCCTCATAACTTTTGCAAGGCCTGAGGCAAGCATAAAGGTTAAACATTTTTCTCATGGCCACATTTACACTCCTAAAACCAGTTCCAACAGGAGTAGTTATAGGCCCTTTGATTCCCACCTTATTATTCCTGAGCGAATCAATAACCCTTTGGGGAAGCACCGTTCCTTCTTTTTCGTAAACTTCTGCTCCAGCATTTACGGTATCCCACTCAATTTCTGCCCCTGTAGCTTCAATCACTTTTACAGTTGCTTCCGTTATTTCAGGCCCTATGCCATCTCCTGGTATTAAAGTTATTTTATGCCTCATAGATTAAACCCCTTATTCTTCTTTATATGTTCAGTAAGGCCGCCATCAGATAATATTTTTATCATAACCTCCGGTAATGGATTAAAATTTATTTCTAAATTTTTATCCCGGTTAAAAATTGTCCCACTTTCTAAGTCTATTTCCAGCCTATCCCCATCATCTATTTTGTTGGTATCGCACTTTAGTGCAGGAAGACCCACATTAATGCAATTCCGGTAAAAAATCCTGGCAAAAGATTTTGCAAGTACTGCCCCAACACCTGCCAGCTTTATAATTGTAGGAGCATGTTCTCTGCTGGAGCCAAGGCCAAAATTCTTTCCCCCAACCACAAAATCTCCAGGCTTTACTTTCTTGGCAAATTCAGGGTCAGCATCTTCTAATACATGTTTGGCCAGCTCCGGCATGTTTGACCTTAGGTGAAAATAGCGGCCCGGTGCAATTAAATCCGTAGAGATATCATCACCAAATTTAAAGCTTCTTCCACTAAGCTTCCCGGTTTCCATCATTGCAGTACCTCCCTCGGGTCTGATATATAGCCTTTTACTGCACTCCAGGCAGCAGTAGCTGGAGATGAAAGATAAATAAAGGAGTTTGGATTGCCCATCCTCCCTTTAAAATTCCTGTTCTGGGTTGAAAGGCAAACCTCCCCATCTCCTAATATTCCTTCATGAACCCCCACACAAGGCCCACATCCAGGTGCCATGACTGAAGCTCCGCTTTCAACCAAATCGGAAATTATTCCTTTTTTTATAGCTTCCAGGTAAACTTTTTTTGAGGCAGGAACTACAATTAACCTAACATCTTCTGCGGTTTTTTTACCTTTTAATATTTTTGCAGCCAACTTTAGGTCCGACAGCCTTCCGTTAGTACAGGTTCCAATAAAAACCTGATCAAGTTTAACCTTTCCTATCTCTGAGACAGAAATTGTATTATCCACAGTATGAGGCCTGGATACCATTGGTTCTAGTTTACTGCAATCTATATCAACTGATTTTTCATAAACTGCTCCACTGTCCGCATTTACCTCCTTAAAACAATCCCCCCTGTCCTGGGCCACCAGGTAATCCCTGGTAATGCTGTCAGAAGGAAAGATGCCCGTTTTTGCCCCAGCCTCTACTGCCATATTTGAAATAGTGAACCTATCATCCATGTTCAGGCTATCCACTAGCAGGCCACTAAATTCCAAAGCCTTATAAGTGGCTCCGTCTGAAGTTATTTTTCCAATTAAATAGATTATTATATCTTTCGCAAACACGCCTTTAGGCAATTTGCCTTCCACATTTACCTTTATGGTTTCAGGCACCAGAAGCCAGGTTTTAGCCATCGCAAATCCAACTGCAATATCAGTGGATCCCATTCCTGTAGCAAAAGCACCCAAAGCTCCTGAGGTGCAAGTATGTGAATCTGCCCCAATAACTATATCACCCGGGCAAGAATAATCCTCTACCAGTATCTGGTGGCAAACACCCTCACCTATATCGCTAAGTTTAGCCCCAGCTTTGCCGGAAAAATCCCTTAAAACCATATGTGAATTAGATAATTCTTTTCTCGGACTTGGGGCTGCATGGTCAATAAACAGGATAGATTTATCCGGATTTTTTACTTTTTCAAAACCCATTTTTTTTATTTGTTCTACTGCCAACGGACCGGTACCATCCTGAGCCATTACTACATCAACATCCACAACTACAATATCTCCTGCCTTTACCTCTTTTCCGGCATGTTCAGCTATTATCTTCTCTGAAATTGTTTTACCCAAAAAAACTCCTTCCTATTCATTTGATAGAGGTTCGAACTCCTCTTTTTCCTGCTTTTGTTTCTTGTACTCATTATAGATATACATAAGCTCTTTATCGAAGAGGGTCCTCTTTAGGTCCACAGCCATAGACCTTGCCTTGGACAATATCTCATTTGCTTCCTTATCTGTTAAGTCAATCCCGAACTCTTTAAACTTATGCAGTATGGTATGCGAACCGGAATGCTTCCCCACAATAAGCTGTCTGGTAAGCCCAACCTCACTGGGATTAAACACCTCATAATTTTTAGGATTTTTTATAACCCCGTCAGCATGAATCCCTGATTCATGGGCAAATACATTAGTTCCTACTATGGCCTTCCATACAGGGATAGCCCGGGCCGATGCCCTGGCCACATATTCTGCCAGTTCCCTGAATCTCGTAGTCACTATTCCCAGTTCCACATTTTCCAAATATTTTAGAGCCATTACTATCTCTTCTAATGCCGCATTTCCTGTTCCTTCACCCAGGCCACCAACTGAAACCACTATACTGGAAGCTCCAGCCCTTATTGCGGCCATAGCATTGGCAGTAGCCATTCCAAAATCATTGTGGTTGTAAACCTCTATAGGGATATCTAATGAATTTGTAATATTGTTAATGTTTAAGAAAGTCCTGAAAGGGTCAAACCTTGAAATAGTATCACAGATCCTGAAACGGTATGCGCCCCTTTTCTTAGCAATGTTCATAACCTTTAACAAAAACTCCAGATCCGCCCTTGTTGCATCCTCAGCGCTAACTATAAAGTTTAGGTCGCTTTTTTTTGCCTTCCTTAATACTTTTTTAAAATTATTTAGAACCCAGGTTCTGTTTTTGCCATATTTCTTTTTTATATGGATATCTGATGTAGATACATTAACAATTATGTTCTTAACCCCTGTCTCCAGTGCATAATCTATATGTTTTAAGTCTAACTCACAATAAGCGAAAACCTTGCAATTTAAATTTGAATCTACTACTGATTTTATAATTTCCCTTTCTTCCTGTCCCACTGCTGGCGTTCCTACCTCAATTTCCGGGATGCCGATTTCATCCAGCATTTTAGCTATTCTGAGTTTTTCATGTTTTGAAAAAACCACTCCTGCAGTTTGCTCCCCATTCCTTAAAGTGGTGTCTATAAGATTAATTTTCCTTTTGTCTTTAGTTAAAACCATTTCTTATTTGCCTCCTTTCTGGTCCGCTTTTTCAGTAAAAGATTTATATTCATCAACTATTTCACTATCAAACAGCGACCTTTTCAGAGAAATAGCTTTTCCCCTCAATTTCTCTACTAGCTCTTCTGCTTCCTTTGCCTTTATCTTGAAACCCAAGGATTTAAGTTTTGCCTTCAATGATTTCGGGCCTGAATATTTCCCTACTATAACTTTTCTTTCCAGCCCCACATCGTCAGCATTAAAAAGCTCATAGGTATCAGGGTCTTCCAATACAGTACTAGCCTTGTTCTCTCCCTCATATACAAAAATGTTGCTACCCACTATGGGCTTCCAGGTCGGTAAAATCCTTCCTGAAGCATGAGCCACATATTCTGAAAGAGCTCTTAGATATTTAGTATTTAAGCCTATGCTAACACTCTCTATGTATTTCAAAGCCATTATTAATTCTTCAAATGAAGCATTGCCGGCCCTTTCACCTAAGCCATTTACGGTTGTATTAACATAGGTTGCACCAGCTTTAATACCAGCGATGGCATTGGCAATTGCCATCCCGAAATCATTATGGGTATGCATTTCTATTTCAATGCCAATAATATCAATAATATTTTTTACCTTCATGAAAGTATCAAAGGGATCAAGTATCCCCAATGTATCACAATATCTCAGCCTGTCAGCTCCTGCATCCCTTGCGGTCCTAGCAAATCTTAGCAAGAATTCCATATCGGACCGGGAAGAGTCTTCAGCATTAACTGACACATACAGGTTGTGCTTTTTTGCATAATCTACTGAATTTTTTACGCTTTCCAGCACCCACTCTCTGCTTTTCTTTAACTTATGCTCAATATGGATATCAGAAGATGAAATGGATATTGCTACCGCATCCACCCCACATTCTAATGAAGCATCTATATCTGACTTAACTGCCCTGTTCCATCCCAGTACACTGCAATTTAAGCCAATGGAGGCTATTTTTTTTATCGCTTCTTTTTCATTTCCGCCCATTGCCGGTACACCAGCCTCGATCTGCTGCACGCCTATTTTATCCAACATCTTTGCAATATGAATTTTCTCATCATTTGCAAAAACAACTCCAGCTGTCTGCTCGCCATCCCTCAGTGTTGTATCATCTATCTTTATCTTGGTAGGATCAATTTTATTGCCAGCTTTTTGTGAAAATTCAGTTAATAAATCTATTCCCCTCATCTATATCGCCTCTTTCTTAATAAAAAATTTTTAAAACCTGGAAAATATTCAAAATTTTTAATATTTAGCTTGAAAATACCAAAGTTTTTATATTTTAAGGTAATTATAGCATTATTTATTATTTATGCTAATTGTTTTAAATATTTTTAAAAAATATTGGGAAATGCTTATTTTTTGAAAATTAACCTTTTATGACCCCGAGAGGCTTTAATCTTAAGATTTTTTTAGAAATGCCGGCTTCTTGAGTCACATTTACCACATTTTTTACATCCTTGTAGGCCAAGGGGGCTTCCTCTGCTAAACCAGACATACTATCAGCCATTACCACTATTCCCTTTTTAAGCAATTCTGCCTTTAAGTCCTGGCCCCTGATGCTTTTTTTCGCTTTGGTCCTGCTAAGCAGCCTGCCTGCACCATGGCATGTGGAGCCAAAACATTCACTCATGGCTTTCCTTGTTCCGGTTAAGACATAGGAGTACCTTCCCAAATCCCCAGGGATTATTACAGGCTGGCCTATGTTTTTGTAATCTTTGGGAATATCAGGATGGTCCGGACCAAAAGCCCTGGTGGCTCCCTTCCTATGGACACAAATTTCTTTTTGCTGCCCATTAACCTCATGCTTTTCCATTTTTGCTATATTATGGGAAACATCATACAGCAAACTCAATCCCAATTTTCTGGCCGGCTTTTTAAAATATTTTTCTAAAGACTCCCTGACCCAATGTGCCAAACACTGCCTGTTTGCCAGTGCAAAATTTACTGCGCAAGCCATGGAAGCATAATACCTTCTCCCTTCATCGGAAGCAATGGGAGCACATGCAAGCTGCCTGTCCGCCAACTTTATATCATACTTTCTGGCTGCCTGCTGCATTAGCTTCAAAAAGTCACTGCAGACCTGGTGGCCAAACCCCCTGGAGCCTGAATGAATCATAATTGCAATCTGGCCCTTTTCCAGTCCAAACGCCCCTGCAATTTCCTGGTCATAAACTTGTTCAACAACCTGGATTTCCAAAAAATGGTTGCCAGACCCTAAGGTACCCACCTGGTCACTCCCCCTCCGGAGGGCTTCCTTGGACAAGTAATCCGGGTTAGCGCCATCCATACACCCTTCTTCTTCAATAAAGGGAAGGTCTTCCTGCCAGCCGTAACCATTAGAGACAGCCCATTCTGCCCCTGTGGCTGCCAGCCTTTTTAATTTATTACTGGAAAGTTTAATTTTACTGGTGCTTCCTACTCCTTTGGGAATGCTAAAGGCAAGCGTAGCCATAATATCCTGGATATTTTGTTTTACATCTTCCCACAAAAGATTGGTCCTGAGCACCCTGACCCCACAGGAAATATCAAATCCAACTCCACCTGGGGATATAACGCCGGAATCTTTATCCATAGCTGCAACTCCGCCTATGGGAAACCCGTAGCCGTAATGTATATCCGGCATAGCAAAAGAAGCGTCAATTATTCCAGGAAGCGTCGCCACATTTATAACCTGGTCTATAGTTTTTTCTTTTATGGCATTATCTAAAAGTTCCTTATCAGCAAAAATAATGCCAGGAACATTCATGCCCAAATCTTTTTTTCTTCTTACTTCCCACTTATAGTCATTAATTTTTTTTATGTCATATCTTACCAATTAAACCACTCCTTATATATCAAATATAATGGTTGCTTTCCATAACTCGTTCTTTCTTACCTGCAGCATATGATAAGTTACCGCTTTAATCATAACTTTTATCTTATGCTTTTTTAAATTGACTTCTTCACCGCAAACCTCAGCCTTTACTAACCCTTTATCTTTATCTACTTTAAAGACATTAAATTCAGAATAAAGTATCCTTTCAGTTTCAAATTTAAACAGCAGCTTTTGCAGAAAAGAGAGCAGCAGATCCTCTATGCCTAAAAGATTTTTTTCCTTTACTAGAATTTTATCCTTCTTTTTGCAGTCAATTCTTTTCAGACTGCCCATGACTGAAAACATCCCCAAGGCAGAATTTTCAAACAATTCCTTCAGGGTCCTACCATAAGATTCTATGCCTACATCTGATAAATGTTCTATTTGTTTGTATTTTAATTTTTCCATATTAATTTTGGAAATATTTTTAAAACCTACATTTATAATTGTAAGGGTTTAACAGTAAAAAGAGAACATCTATTAAAATTGGAAAATTCTCCTTAAAAGCCCTTGAATTATATATATATTGTTGTAAAATAATGGCAATTCATTTCCCCTTCGAGCGGTTTTGAAAAAAACCGCTCATTTTTTTTCTTCATTTTTAATTGTTCTTTTTTAAAATTCTAGTTATGATGTAAGTGGAGGACAAGTTTTATATGGACCAGAAATTAATCAAGAATATAAGAAGCAAAATAAAAGAAATAAAGAATATGCAGAATCTTAGCAGCAAGCATCCAAAGTTTAAAAGTTGGCATGCAAGCACCTTGGCTTTGCTTAAAGGCTTACCTCCGGAAAAAACAAAAGTGTTAAACGAATTCAAGAAACTAACTTTTGAAGACACTAAATACCATAGAGGTAAAAACGTATTTGAGCCTGCTTTTGACCAAAAATTTGTTGATGACCTAAATCAGGCTAAAAAGATTCTAACCAAGCTAACCCCAAAGAAAAGCACTAAGAAAAAAAAGGACTCCAAATAGACCTTGGCCAGCCTATTTTTCTTTCTTTAAGCTAGTTCCCATTTGTCTTCATCCGGGAATATATTCACATATTTCTTGCTTTTCCTTGACTCTGCCATCATAGGTTCAACAGTTTTTCTCCATTCTGCATAATGGGAAGTCTGTTTGTGCTTTAACGGGTCATCTTCGGTTCTGTAAATTTCAGCAAGTATAAACCTGGAAGGATCATCTTTTTGCTGGATGATATCAAACCTAACAATTCCAGGTTCTTTTATGCTGTTTTCTGCATTCTTTAAAGATGCTTTTTTAAAATCTTCAATAGATTCTTTTTTGACATGAACCAAAACATGGACTATCAACATTTCTTTCTCCTGTTAATAAGTTTTGCTTACATTTTAATGTTTAAAAAAGACAGTTGCAATGGTTTAAACCCAAAAATTAATCAATCAATTCATTGTATTTACAATTTAATTAAGATATATAATAATAATAGTCTAAAGTTTTAGAAATTCATCAGGAGGCCTTAATGAGGAGAAACCATCTTATAATGACTGTACTCGCTACTTCTATACTAATTTTATTTCTAATTTTTTCCTTTGGGTGCACTAAGCAGGAAGTTACCGAAAGTAAAAAACGGCTAAAAGCAGAACCTGTAAAAGATGGCATCCTTAATAATTTACCACTAGCTGCAAATAGCGGACGTCCGATTGCAATAATGGTAGAAAACAGTTTTGCCGCCAGGCCACAATCAGGTTTAATTTTTGCAGATATTGTTTTTGAAGTAGTTGATGAATACGGAATCACCAGATTTGTAGCCATTTTCTCTTCAAATGAGCCTACAGCGGTAGGGCCAGTTAGAAGCGCAAGACCTTATTATGCAGAAATAGCACGGGGTTTTAACCCTATTTATGTTTTCTTTGGCACTTATCCAGAATGTTATGGGGTTATTGAAGATATGGGAATGCAAACACTGAGTGCAATGACCGACAGGTCCGGACATAGCTCTATTACTGCTCAAGCCCCATACTGGCGTGACTGGTCCAGAAGCTCAATCCAGGAACATACTGCTTTTATGTCAGTTCCCCAATTAAAGCAAAGCGCACAAAATCTCGGATATTCCTTAAATGGAACACTTCCCTTTCCTTATAAAGCTAATCCTCCCCTAAGCCATAGAGGTAATATTTCAAATATACATGTAAGTTTTGCCACCCATGCATATGCCCCCAGGGGATTTGACCTAGAATATATTTATGATAAGAACAGCAACTCCTATTACAGGCACATGGGAGGATACCCCCATAAAGACTATGATACTGGCAAGCAAATTACTGCCAAAAACGTGGTGGTAATGTCAACAGATATACAAGGTCCTTTAGATAGATATGGGCACATGTCTGTTAGAACCACAGGCAGCGGAACTGCTTTTATATTCCAGGATGGCAAGGCCATAAAAGGTACTTGGCACCGTAATAGCATATATGAACCCTATACATATAAGGACTCCGATGGCCATCCAGTTAGCTTTACCAGCGGTGCAACTTGGATAGCAATTGTACAGGGTGAAGATAAGGTATCGTACTAAAGGTATTAAAAATATCATTATAATTTATCTTTTACTATATGGTGGAGGTTTTCCGCTATTTCCTGGTAGCTTCCCTCTTTAAAGTAGTCTTGCTTGCCAATTTTAACCTTAACCATTGGCAGCTTAGGCAAATGCCCGTATGGCAACAATCCATTCCTTAAAATATTCCATAAGCCTTCTATCCTCATGGGAATTACGGGAATTTTCATATCTTTGCATATAACTCCAATGCCCGGTTCAAAGTCTTGCATCTTGCCATCCTCTGTAACCCCGCCTTCAGGGAAAACCAACACATGCCATCCTCTGTCTATGGCCATGCCGATATTTCTAAACACTTGCTGGAAGCCATATTCCCTGGAAAGAGGAATCACATTTAAAAAAAGGCTGACAAACAAATAAAATCCGATGCCCTCTATAAACCTTCTTAAAATGTTTCCTTTCTTTCCAAAGAAATTGCTGAAGTGGTGCCCTATGGACATTACCACCGTCAATTTCACTCTTATCCTTAAAGGCAAAGAATACAATATAACCAGGCTGTCCATTACTGATACATGGTTGGAAATAAAAGCAGAAGGAGCATCTATATCCTTTAAATTCTGCTTACCAGTAATCCTGGTCCTGTACAGCATCCTCGCAAAGGGGAAAATAAGAAACTGGAATATTGTTCTTACTACTATAAAAAATATATTATAAGGGAAGGAAAAAAATGGAAGCCTTTCAGCCTCCTTGGGCGGGTTTTTAATTTTTTCTTCTATATCTTTTACTTTAGTATCACCAGTTAAATCAAGCTGAGATGCATCTATCCCGTAATTTTTTTCTATTTCGGTTGAAAAATTTATTATGTCCATGGAATCCATATCCAGGTCTTTTTCAAGGGAAGCTTCTTTGTTTTTTTTCTTTTTGGTTTTCTTTATTTTTTCAATTAAGCCGTATAAATCCTTTTCTTTCTCCTTATATTCCTCTGCCAAGTCAGTGGCAAGCTTTTCTCTGTCACCTTTCTGGGTTTGTTGTATCTTTTCCAGCAATTCTCTTTTTTTAACATTCATTATTGAGGTCCTTGGAAAATCTTCTCCCCTCCAGATGAAATAATTATCAACTCTCTGGTGAACATTAAGTTCGGAGTTAGTTTGCTCTACAACATTATTTACCCTCTCCTCTTCCATATTCCTTTCTTTGGGCAGCAATACCGCTATAATCTCTTTCCTTCCACTCTTCTCTAACCCAAAAACCACACAATCTTCTATTTCTTTTTTTTCTTTAAATTTCTCTTCAACATCTGAAGGGTAAACATTTATTCCGCTTTCCTTGACTATTACCTCGTCCTTCCTTCCCTTAACATATACATTGCCGGATTCATCCACCTCCACCAAATCGCCTGTCTTAAACCAGCCATCTTTAAAAGATTTGCTGGTCTTTTCCTTGTTCTTATAATAGCCGGGGGTAACACTTTCACCTTTTACATATAATTCCCCGTCTTCCACTTTTATATTCTCCTGGTCCAAAAAGCTTCCCACCGAGCCTGCCTTATTTTTAGTAGGATCATACAAAGCGATAAGGGGCGCAGTCTCAGTAAGCCCGTAGCCCTGGAAAAAGCCAAAAGCTATGGTCCTGTAAAATTCATCCACTTCCCTGCTTATCTCAGCTCCCCCTGAAATAATTCCCAGCAGGCTTAAACCAATCTTTGCATGCACAGGGATAAACCTTAAATATCTAATCCACCATCCTTTCTTTTTGTATTTCTCAAAAATAGCTTTGAATCGTGGCGTATCCAGCCTGTATGCCTGGATAATGTAGTCTTTAAGCGTTTTTAGCTGGTGTGGCAAGGCACCCAATGCAATTACTTTTTCTTTCTTTATAATTTCAAGTATATCCTTGGGTAACATGCTAAAAGAAAATAACACAGGCAGTTGAATGGAGACCGGAATAAACAGCCCCACAACTTGGCCATACATATGCGAAAGCGGAACAATGGTAAGAAGTTTTGTCCCTGGAATGTATTTAAAGAATTTTTTCCATTTCTTTATGAGAGGCAAGGCCATCTTAAGGTTAGATTCTATATTTTTATAAGTAAGCACCACTCCCTTGGGGACAGAGGTTGTGCCCGAAGTATAAATAATCTCCAGCATATCATCTTCTGCCAGGCTAACCTTCCTATAATCAAAAGCCTCCTGGCCAGAAATTTTATCTTCTACCTCTTCTAAAAAAATATGGTTGGTATCCAGGCTGCTGGCTTCTTTCTCCAGGTCCCTGCCGGTAATGAGCAAACTGGGCTCTACATCACCTATAACTTTCCGGGTAAAATCCTGGCTTGATTGCAAATCTAAAGGCACTACTGGCCTTCCTGCCATTATGCAGCCGAGAAATACTATCAGCCATTGGGGATTATTGGGCGCCTTTATAACTACCTTTTCTCCTTTTGTTATCCCCAATTCCTCCAGCAGCGAAGCAAATTTTAACGCATCCTTTAATACCTGCCCAAAATTCCATTTCCATGTCCTGTATTTATCCCTATAATAAAATTTTGCCTTACTTCCCTTGAGATTTTTATAGATAAAGTCCCTTAAGTCTAAATTCTCCATATTTGAAATCTTTTTTTTTATTAATGGTGTACAAATGAAATATATAATATATAGAATGTTATATCAAATAGCTAAAAGCTAACTGGATAAAAATAATGGTTACCCAGACCTGTATCCGGATAAATTAGAGGCTTTTCACAGGGAAAGGTTTAAATATCCAGCCGGCAGGCTCATTTTCCCAGCTCAATCCAGCTAACCAAACCATAGGCTGCACTAACCCTTATTGAATATATATGCCCACCTACCACACATTAAACCTCTTATTCCCTAACTCATAATTTTTTCCAATATACCAGCCAGCATTTGCAATAATCAAAAATTACTCCCCCTTTAACCATAATCTTCAAAAAATTCCCTAGGTTAAACTACTTTCCTATTCCTAGAAATCATATGTTTTTACCACAGCAAAGATGGACACTAAACTTATTTTCAGCCACTAGTCCATATAGGTAAATTTTGTCGGGTCACAGTATCTCTAAAAATTAGGATTAGCATTTTTTATTTTCTACATTAGCCTAAATATTTGCAGGGTCTGCATAACTCATTCAAAAAGCTTGGCTGCATTTGACCAATAAAGGGCAGGATTATTATACTTGATTTCATTTACTCTCTTTTTACTTTTTGAAAATTTACTTTCCATCTGTAGCCCTTTTGTTAAATCTATACTTTTTATAATATTTATTAGCAAGCCATATTATTATAAACATAGCAATTAATATTTCCCCAAATTCAAGCATGTAAATTAATGGTAATTCAAGCTTATTCCTTATCAGGGTCACCAGCTGGCCCATTGGCTGAAAAAAAGGCCAGAGAATTTATATGTTTTTAGCCAGCCTAAATACTATTACAAACATAATCCCAATGAAAGACAAGAATCTCATCTCGCCAAAATCCATGCCATACCCGATATGATATGCTGAATAAAGAAGCGGGCCAATAATTATTGCTGGTATAATTCTAAATGGTTCCTCCAGCCTTAAAAGAATCCGCCCTCCCAGAAAAAAGCTTCAAAAAACCCTATAGAAAGGGCTAATATAACCAACGGGGTATATTCTTTAAAATCAGGCAGATTTACTTTGTGAAGTGTCTTAAAATACTGGATGGTGGCAAATATAATCTGCAGAATTATGCTCGGTATCCTCTATTTAACTGTAATGCCTAACTCTGATATAGGGCGCTTTCTCACAATTACCCTACTAAAAAGAAGAGGAGCTACTCCAAATAGCATTGCCCAATAATGCCATAGAAAACAAAATAAAGGCCGCCCCTCTCCGGGGTAATAACATATGTTGCTATTGAAAGAGAGCCTACAGCCAGTATCCAGGACAAGACCACAATAGCTAAATCCACATTAGGATTCCACTTGAAGGTAAAATCTGGTTTACAGTATTCCTGGCTTTGGTCTTTAAAGAATCCAGCATCAGTAAGAAACCTTTCCGGGTATTATACCACTTTTGAAAAATTACTTTTTTGAGTTAAAATAAATTAACCAAAATATAAAATTGTAATGCTTCTACATTAGTATATGCAGATATATACATAAAAATTAACTTTTATGTTCGTAAGACTATTTTATATGTTATATTATATATAGAATATTAGTACAATCATTTAATTATTTATCAATTAAAACCAAGCTTTGTAAGCCTTAAAAAGTTAACAGGTTTCACAATATATTATGGATACCGAATACAGCAAGAAAACAGATGGCATGGATAACAAAAGATGGCAGGAGTACTTTCCCTGGAAATATATTTTAGTTGCTTTTGGTTTCTCCTGGATTATCTGGCTACCAGGTATCTTGGCCTCAAAAGGCTTTTTCCAATTACCTATATCTTATACTTTGCTAACCGGAATTGGTGCATTCGGACCACTGGTTGCCGCTTTTTTATTAACTTCCGTAAAATATGGCAAAAAAGGAATAATAGAACTTCTAAAAAGGTCAGTTTCAATTGGCTTTAGGAAAATATGGTTGATCCCTGCACTTTTATTAATGCCTGTTTTGGTGGGATCAACATTAGTTATATATATTTTATTTGAGGGAAAGGCGGGATTGCCTGAATTTACGCTGATTTCCCAACCATGGTTGATTATTCCCCTTTTTTTTCTTTCATTTTTTGCCCTTGGCGCAATTCAGGAAGAATTTGGTTGGCGGGGATACGCCCTTGATTTAATGCAGAAAAAATGGAATGCACTTTTATCTAGCTTGATGTTAGGCATTATATGGGCAATCTGGCACCTTCCCCTGTTCTTTATACAGGGAACCATGCAAAGTAAAGTACCCTTTTATATTTTTTTACTGAGCACCCTGGGAGTTACGGTAATCTACACCTGGTTATACAATAATACAAAACGCAGCATACTAATTGTTTTATTATTCCATGCGATGCATAATACCTCTTTTAACATTTTTCCGATTACCCTTTTGCCTTCACCGGGTAAGGCTTTGTTATATCTTACTGGCTTGCAATTATTAGTGGCTATAATAATAGTTTGTATATGGGGCCCGTCTAAAATGACCAAACATGAGTTAGATTTTAAAATATAAAACTTAGAAGGGGAATAAATAATGAAAGCATTAGTCATATTTGACTCAAATTTCGGAAATACAAAAAAAATTGCTGAAGCAATATCTGATGAACTGGGGGAAGATTCCAAATTATCACCAGTTTCAGACATTGATATTAAAGAGATAAGAGAAATCAATTTACTTATTGCAGGCAGCCCAATTAATGCTTGGAGACCATCTAAGAAAATGAATGAATTTTTAGACAGTTTAACCGTTAACCAACTTGCAGGCATCAAGGCAGCTTCCTTTGATACGAGAATAAAAACTTTCATGTCCGGAGATGCTGCAAAAAAAATATCTAAGAGTCTTAAAAAGGCAGGGGCAGAAATTTTAACCAACCCCCAACCATTCCTGGTAAAAGGCAGAGAAGGTCCACTACTTGATGGAGAAATAGAAAAAGCAATAAAATGGGCAAAATCAATAAAAAGACTATACAAGGAATAGTTTCCCTGAATTTTTATAAAAGAGTTAACCATTTAAAAGCTGAAATTGGTCATATAGGAAATGCTTTTAAAATGAATTATGGGTAATTATAGAAGTAAATCATTGAAACCAAAGCAGTGGTTTATGACAATTATGCCACTCGTTCTTACTCCAAGGATGTATTCCATATTCATAGTATTATACCGGCATTTTGAATCCCCCTTGGAGCACTATTATCTTTTCTTATTTGCTGGATACCATGGTGCTTTATGTTCCCATTTTAATGCTTGGCGGTTTTAAACCATTATGGGATAAAAAATTAAGCCTAAGTGGAAAATTATAGTAATAATTTTTCTCTCCTGACCTCTCTTATTATCTGTATTTTTTCCGCTTTTTCCCGATAATTCAGGAAATAAATTATTTAATTGTTGTATTAATGAAGCAGCAGAAGAAATTCTCTGGGGAGACATCTATATGAAAATTTTTTATTTTCTGAATTGTTTAAAAGTAATGTTATGGCTTTAGAAGAAAGCTAGGCATGCAAATCCTATGGCAATATAAGTAGGTTTATTGTATTATATAAAAGTTTATCCTTTAAAATGCTTTTTATAAGGTGTAATTTGAAAAGAAATAACTTTAAAAATTATTTAATGGAGTTTCCTAACTACATCTCCTTATTTATTTTCTCGTTTTATATGATGCTTGCAAGCCCTATTCTTCTAGATATAAGTAATTATTTTAATGTATCTCCTGAAAACATGAACTTTATAATAACCTTTTTTTTGATTGGAGAAGCTGCAGGCATGCTGGCACTAATTTTTTTAAACAGAAAATTTAGCAGCATCAATGTAGTCATATGGGTCTATATTTTACTAATCCCTGTGTTAATTGGATTAATCCTGGCAACGTCTTTAATTTTTTTCTATGTTCTATATTTTATTTCTGGTTTCCTTCTAGGAATTATATTTATGAACGCCAATATCAGCATGCTGGAAGGAGGAGTAAAAAACAAGGATAGCGTTATTAATCTAGGCCATGGCTTTTTTGCCATTGGTGCACTTGCCTCTCCTTTTTTTGCTTCAAGCTTGGTGAATAGACAAATAAACTGGAAGCTGATTTACCTGGCAGTTATCGTTTTAGTGTTAATTTCTCTTATCTCTTACCTCTTTAAAAATAAAAGAAAGCGAGCTAAGACAGGCCTGGAAAAGGAAAAGAGAGTTATTTCCATGAAAGGATTATTTAAAAACAAGAATAAAAATATATACATGATTCTTACGGTAATTTTAATGCTTTTCTATGTCATGTCTGAGGTAACAGTTTTTTCCTGGGCACCGACTTTTTTCAGGGTCGAGAAATTATTTGACCTCTACAGTGCCAGCTTTATAGTTTCTGTATTCTGGATAGGAATACTTGTAGGAAGGCTGTCGGTAAGCTTTCTGTCATATAAATTCAAAGCTGGTGCTTTGTTGATAGCCCTATCAATTATTAGTATTACCGGATTAATGCTAGCAATTTTTCCAATAAGGCAGGAAATAAATTTTATCGGAGCAGGACTTACAGGACTAGGTTTTTCTGGGATACCGCCCTTGTTAATTTCCTCTGCGGGTAGAATATTTGGTTCAGGAAAAGATGTCGCATTGACTATACTTTTTGTGGTGGGAATAACAAGTGGCAGTTTAATTCCTCTTTTAATTAGGTCTATAGCCAATTATAGCTTTTTTCTTTCAATGGCAATAGCCATTATGTTTATGGTAGTTTTCGCTATTTTTGTAATTATCCGAAAATATTATAGGAAAACTCTAAAAAAATCATAAGCTTAAATCGCGATACCTAAATCAATAATTCATTATCTAATCCTATTAAAAGATACGGTTTTTGGTGGAGAGCCGAAAATTAGTGATGCCCCTGAGTAGTGAAAAGTCGAACTGTATTCTAAAGGAATTAGAGAAATTTAGATCAATTTTTAGTTAATAAGATGACTAAATTAATGATGTTTTTTAAACCGTCAATATTTTATCCATACACTCTTCTTTCTATTATCCTGCCTATTATAGGGTATCGAAATAGAGTACAAAATATTGAGATATTCATTCTATTGACATTTTATCTTTTAATATAAGAGATTTTGTATCTGTTTAGTATTTCTTTTTTGACCTGTTTTCTCCATAACTTGTAAAGCTGCATATTTTTGCTGCAACAATCATTATTTATAATCATTGTTGCGTTATATCATTCATCTCGGGAAACTTTACAAGGATCAATTGGTAATATTTATCTGTTAGACCTTATCGAAAAAATCGGCCAAATTCATAACCTGGATAATGTATATTATCCAGGTCAATTTGAATTGCAGTTTCATCCATTGCATTCTGTGTATCAGAATTACTTTTTATATTCATGTCCCATGAATCAAGACCTTTTAAGTATGCATAATAACCATATATTTCTTTTTGCTGTTCAGAATTACTTTTATCCAATGGAATTACTGGTTCCGCTGGATTATAGTTATCTTTAACATACCATCCGCTTGTTGTGTCTATCAATATCCAATTGTTATCCAAATAGATTTCTACAAATACATGACCCTTATGTACCTTTGCTTTTTCTCTGTCTTCCTGGAACTGCTTTATCCAGGGGATACTGGCAGTTTCAAGCATTACTGAGGGGTATCCAAAGTGGCGAGCAACAGCTGAATAGACAAGTGCATAATCATGACAGCCCCCCAGTTTATGTTCCTTTAACAGTTGGTCTACGGTTACCACACCAATATGGCTGCCCCTGGCTGTGAAGGAAGAAAACTCACTGATAATCCAATTATATATACTGCAAAGGTGGTCCATGTCCTTTTTTTCAGAGTATAATTTTTCTAGTGCTTTGGTATCTGATATTTTAGATTGTTCACCCTGAGACAGGTATTTATCAGGATTATCATAGTCAATACCAAAGGCAGTACCATATTCTACAGCATCAGGTTGTGGTTCTGGTTCTTCTTCAGGTAGCTCCTCGGACTCTTTTTCAGGTGGTTCTTCTTCTTTTTCACCATCAGCTACTCCTGCTTCTTCTGTGATAAGAGCCCTGCAACCACAACCGTCTGCAAGGGCTGCTACAGAAAATATACATATAAGGGTTAGAGTGGCAAGGATAATAAGAAGTTTGTTTTTCTTCATCATAATCCTCCAGGTAATATTGTGGGAGGTATTTTGTTATCCTAATTAATAGGATATACCCTTTAATCCATAATGTTAATTTTGTAAAATAATTGACTAATATGGAAAGAAATAATATAAATTATATGGTTGGGGACAGTAGACGTTCAAACTAAAATTTTGAGTTTAAATAGGGTTTTTATACCACAATTAAGTTTCTAACATATAAAAATCTTTGAATTTAATTAACATCCTTCTTTTTAAGTAATAAAATGTTCATAGGAAAATACTTTTCATAAAAAATTAATAAGGAGCTGTCCATGCAACTTATACCAGCATTTAAAATAGGAATATTTAATGCCTGGATATTTGCAGCATGTTATTTTCTTCTATCTTATTCAATAATGCTAATTAATAGAAAAGTTTATAAGAAATTAAGCAATCCTCCTGATACGAATTTAACCAGAAGAGAAAAAATTATAGGTTATATTGCTTCCATGATCACCCATATTGCCTTCCTGTATTCTATTTTCCTACCTTTAAAGCTTAAAACGGCATGGTTTTATATGGGGTTTTTTTTATTCTTATCAGCAGTAGTGGTGCTGATAGCTGCTGGCGTAAATTTTATTACTACTCCACCAGATAGGCCAGCAACTAAAGGGATATATAGTTATTTAAGACACCCAATATATCTTTCCAATACCTTAGCCCTTATAGGGATAGGTATAGCTACCGCTTCATGGGTTATCCTGTTAGTTGCAGCAATATTTCTAATTTTAGCAAATATGGTTGCTATTTATGAAGAACGCTACTGTATAAGGAAGTATGGAGATACTTATGTAGAATATTTAAATAAAGTTCCCCGATGGATTGGGATACCAAATCCCTAAAAAAGCAAAGTTGGCTGTCCCAAGTAGTAAAATTTCGAACCAAATTATCAAAGAATTAATTAAATTTAATGAAATGGTATTTGAAATTTGTTTACTCCAAGTTTTAAAACCTGAATAATATTATAAAATAACTGTAATTTTTATATCCCTGAAGATGTTCTTACAAGACCAACAAATCTTAACCTGGAAACATTGAAGTCTGCATAACAGTATAGCTGATTTGCTGTAAGGACCCCCATTCCTATATGCTCCGGCTGATAAATATTTAGGTGTGTAATATTTTAGGGGCCTATTGCCTCACCTAAAAAAGTATCCGAAAGCCAATACGTTGCGTCACGTAAAAAAGTACCTGAAATAAAACTAATAACAGAAGGGGTTACAAGGAGTAAAACAGGTGTGCTACCCACAGAGATATCCGTAAGGCCCATCATCTACTAACCCCATTCCTTTCCACGGTTTTTTTAAGTGAATTTAATTTTAACAGCTTATCCTGCAACCGTGAAATTTTTCTTTTAAGATCTGCAGGATTTAGAACATCATATTCTTTTTTTAAATTTTCTTTTACATTATCATCGATGTCTTTACTCATTAGTACCCTTCTATATGGGGTAGTGGCTACATCGTATTTCTTGCTAACCCTACTTCCATTTCTGGTTTTCTCTACGAGCTTTACTACCGGCTGAAAAAAGTTTGTATAATATCCAAGATAAAGATACAGCTCATTTAATACTTTTAGCTCCTCTTCTGTGTCATACCTTAGATATCCAACAGCTCTTCTTACAATGGAGTAGTTTTTCTGCTCCACAAAGCAGGAATCATTTTTCCTGTAGGCACGGGATCTGGTAAAGGTAATACTATTAGCCTTGCAGTAGCGTAGCATTTGATCATTTATAAATTCAGAACCGTTGTCTGAATCAATACCAAGTATTTTGAATGGAAATCTTACCGATGCCGCCCTAATGGCAGAAAATACATGAACCTGTGCCTTGTTCTTGCAGGCGACTGCAATATCCCAGCAGGTGGCTACATCGCTAAAGTTTAGGCTCTGTGCATAATCTCCTGAGACATTTCCCCCGTCATGGCCCACTAGGTCAACTTCTACAAAGCCAGGCACAGTATCATTCCAATCAGAGAAAGTTTTTATTGGTATTGCTTTCTTTAGAAGTGTCCCAGGCTTTGTCCCTTTTCTTCCCTTCTTTAGCCTGTAACTATCCCTTAGTGACTTTAGAAGCCTGTCTATTGTAGAGGCTGATATTCTTAGTAGCTTTTCTTTTGTGTCAGGTGAAATATTTATCTCCTTATGTTTTTCCAGCTTTTCTATAGCTTCAGCCATAAAAGGGGCAAGGCGCTTTGAGCAGATAAAGTCAAATACTACCCAGATCCTTTTAAGTGCAAGGTATACATCATAGCCATATATTTTTTCTCTTTTTCTTTTTGGCTTTTTACCTCCAATTACATATTTTATTTTTTTGCCATCTACTGTTCTGTATCCCACTACTTTTCCCGGGCAAAGTCTTAAGGCTCTTGCTGCATATTTTCTGTTGTAGCCCGTAATGGCTGAAAATTCATCAAGGATAGCTCCCTTTTGCTTTTTTGTTGCTTTGTTATATCTTTCTTTAAGTTCGGAAGTTATTGCTTTTTTATGCTTCATTGCCAGCATCCTTACCCCCTATATTTGAATATATAGTTTTTTTCAAATATAGGGTTTTATTC
>JBNJCV010000026.1:0-20111 GCA_051744245.1 Actinomycetota bacterium
TTAAATTAAAATGGTTAATTAATGGAATCAGCAAACGCTATTGCCTGCCCTAATGCTTTCCACAATTGCTGGAAACACTTCCAGAAAGTAATCAATCTCCTCTATGGTGTTTTCAAACCCCAGGGTTACCCTGATTGACCCATATGCCTCTTCGCAGCTTAATCCCAGGGCAAGCAAGGGCCCCGGAGGCTGTCTGGAGGAAGAAGAACATGCCGAGCCTCCCGAAACTGCAATACCTGCTTTATCCAGTTCTGAAACCATGGCCTGGCCAGTAACGCCTTTAATGGTAAAATTACAGTTACCGGGAAGCCTTTTTACTGGATGGCCACATAAGCTTATGCCGCTTATTCTTTTAAGTATCCCTTCTATCAAGTACTCTCTTAGAAAGGTCAATCTCACCACTTTCTCTACTATTTTTGTTTGGGCTATTTCAGTTGCTTTAGCCAGGCCTGCTATTCCAGGTATGTTTTCAGTTCCTGGTCTTATGCCTTGCTCCTGGCCACCTCCGAATACAAAAGGGGAAATTCTTGTCCCTTTCCTGATATATAATGCTCCTATGCCTTTTGGCCCGTATATTTTATGGCCTGAAACAGAAAGCAGGTCCACACCCAGCTCATCTACCTTGGCGCGGATATTGCAAAAACTCTGCACCGCATCAGTATGGAATATTATTCCTTCCGGCTTTAGGAAGCTGGCAATTTTTGCAATAGGCTGGATAGTTCCAAAAACATTGTTGGCATGCATTATGCTGACCAAGACAGTTTTGGCAGTGATTGCTTTTTTTACCTTTACGGGATCCACCATTCCATACCTGTCTACTGGGATATAAGTGACCTTAAAACCCTTTCCCTCAAGCCACCTCATGGGCATTTGCACTGAAGGGTGTTCAATATCTGAGGTTATTATATGGTTTCCTTTCTTTCTGTATGCTTCAGTTGCCCCGAAAATAGCAATATTATTGCTTTCAGTCCCCCCGCCAGTAAAAATTATTTCACCTGGTTTTGCTCCCAGGCCACTGGCTACCACAGACCTGGATTCCTCCAGAACCTGTTTTGCTTTTCTTCCAGGGGCATGCAGCTCAGAAGCATTGCCATAAATTTTTGTAAAATATTTATTTACCTGTTCGGAAACTTCATCCAGCACGGGAGTGGTAGCGCTGTGGTCAAAATATATATAATGTGGATATTTAGCCATTTTCTGTCCTATCTCCTAAACAGAATTAAAAACTATCATTCTTTTAATTTGCTGTCAATAAACAGCTTAAAAATATGTGTTTAAAATATATAAAAGTTTCGATTATAATAGAAGCCATGAATAAATTTGCTAGAACATTATCATATATATTTGACGGTTCCTTTATATCAATTCCTGTGTTTATTATTATTTGCCTGAGGGTAGTAGATAATGTGTTTCTAGCCCTCGGCTGGGCAATACTCTGCCTGATTTTTGCCACCATTATACCTTTTCTTTACATATTCATATTATTCCACAAAAAACTGGTTTACGATATCCATTTGCCCAAAAAAGAAAACAGGATAAAGCCATTAATTGTAGCAATCATTAGTTATATAATGGGGTTTTTTGTGCTTTACGTTTTGGGGGCGCCAGTTTTTTTAAAGGCAATATTTGCCTTAAGCTTAATTAATGCAGTACTTCTTACCACCATTACTTATTTCTGGAAGGTAAGCTTTCATACCAGCTGGATAACTATAACTTCTATATCCTTTTATATTTTATTCGGGCGGTGGATGCTCCTGCTGCTTCTGCTTATACCCTTAATTGGATGGGCTAGGGTTAAAATAAAGAGACATACTATAATGCAGGTTGTAATGGGGGCAGCCATTTCTGCTATTGTGGCCCTATTTATATTCAGCAGGTATAATTTTTTGAATTTCATGTAACCAGGCTGGCTGCAACCTGATGTATCTTATAAGAGATAAAAAGCTCAAATACCATAAACCCTATTGCGGCCAGTGAAGGAAGCACCAGATACTTGGAAGCAAGCTTGTCTGCCTTTTGAGCAAAAGGGGGAACCAGGAGAACCATGGTTAGGTTTATAAAATAAAAGGTAAACACCACAGAAAAAGCGCTGAGGTAATAGTACAGGTAACCCAATATGGAAAACCTGGCAAGCGTTAGCCCCATAAAAGCAGAAATTATTACTATATATACAACAAATTTTAACAGACTGGCAAAAATTTTTTCTTCACTTGCTTGACTGTAATACTGGAATACAAATACGGGATAAATTATAATCATAATCCCTGAACCGCATAAAAAGCCAGTTACGAACCTGATATTATTGTTAGTGGGAATTAAATTAAGATAAGAGAGCAAGCCGTCAATGATGGTAGAAATTATAAATACAACCAGCACTATCTTAATCCATAGGGGAGGGAGGTTGCTCTCCTTCCTCCGATACATGGAGAATAGAATTGCTGCCGTAATTAGGAACCCTAAATAAATGCCGCTGCATCTTGCACAGATAGGTAAATTAATTTTTCCAAAGGTAAGGCACCGGCTAGTAATTTGATGGCATACGGCAAACCCCACTTTTTCAGTTAAAAAGTTTATCATGCTAATATTTTAATATATTATCTTCCAATTTATTGAATCCCTTATCTATCATCATGATAAGGATACGGTGGAGATTGGGGTTTGAAGATGCCACTGTTGATAACTGGTATTCTTTTCCTATTCCCATCAGGGGGTGTTCATCTAAGTCCTTGCCGTAAGCGTCAGTAATAATGCCTCCAGACTCTTTGAGTATAAGGTAGCCAGCAGCAATGTCATAGGGGTAATTGTTGATTATACTACCCTGGCCGACTTTAAGGTAATTTTTTTCAATTATGGGATAATCAGTTACTAACCTGTGCCCTATGTCTATATAGCAGTCCAGCTGGCCGGTAATTATCCTGGTCATGGAAAAAGAAGCGCTGCCCAAATAAAAAAGGGTGCCATTGAAATTCGACACATCAATTAATTCTTCCAGTACGCTAATAAGGGGGACAATAGGCCTACCCCTGAGGCCAATGGACCAGAATAGCGAATCTATCTCTGTGCCGCTGGACAGGCGGGGGAGGGCCTCTTTTCCATTTTCAATTATTTTTACGCCCCTGTTTTTGGCAGCAAAAAAAATTTTCCCCGACTTTAATTCCTGGATGCAAGCCATGTTAAGGTCTTTTATCCTGGGCTGTTTGCAGAATTTAGATAAGGCAATTGAAATACAGCTCGATTCAAAGCCGCAGGCAGCAGCCCTAGTTCCATCAATGGGGTCGATTATTAGCAGGTTATCAGGATCGCCGAATTTTACCAGCCCCCTGTCTTCTGAATAATAGGCAATATCTTCTAGGTTGTTTTCAAGGTAAGTTTTTAGAAAATTTTCTGATATATCATCCAGCAAGAATGTAGAGTCGCCACCTATTGACTTTCCCGAAATCTTTTTTGAGTTTGGTTTTCCAAAATAGGGAAGCACTGCCTCTCTTATATTATTAGACAGGTCTATGATAAATTTTTCATCCATTCCAGCCCTTTTTTAAATTTATTTGAAATTTTACTATAACTTCCAATAAAATTATAGTTTTATTAATTTTATATTGATAGAATAGTGGTAACTTTTATCAGCATAGAAGGGAAAAAGATATGGTATTTGACTTTCACACCCATACCACATTTTCGGATGGAATAAATAGCCCCATTGAATTAATCAGGTGTGCGACCACCTCCGGCTATGGGGGAATAGGAATTACTGATCATGCAAGTTATGCAACCCTAGATTTTATTATTGAAAATGTGAAAAAAGATTGTGAGCTTGCCAATAAATACTGGAATATAAAAGCTATTGCTGGGGTAGAGTTAACCAATATTCCTGCAAAAAGCATAAAAGAGATGGCCAAATATGCTAAAGACCGGGGGACAAGGCTGGTAGTGGTGCATGGAGAAAGCATAGCAGAAGATGTAGAAGAGAATACTAATTGGGAGGCAGCAAATTGTTCCCATGTAGATATTTTAGCTCACCCGGGAATTCTAACCGAAAGGGAAGCCAGGGCTGCAGCCAAAAATGGCATCTATATAGAAATTACAGCCAGAAACGGCCATAACCTGGGAAATGGGAGAGTGGTTAAAACAGGAAGGAAAGCAGGAGTAAAATTTTTAATAAACAGCGATGCTCATTCCCATAATAATTTACTGACTGAAGAGCTGCAGGAGAAAATAGGTTTGGGGGCAGGATTAAATGAACAAGAGATTGAAGAAATATTTAGGAAAAATTTTAAGCAATTTATGCAAAAATTAGGATATAGCTAAATTTTTATCACCAGCCAATGGAGGGAAAAATGAATGAAAAAGAAAAAGAAGTAGAAGAAGTAAAATCGGAAGTGGTGGGGAAAGAAGACAAGATAGGGGTTTTAGCCATTGTTTCTCTGGTTTTAGGTATTGTAAGCATCCTGTGCTGCTGGATTCCTTTCTTTAATTTTGCTTTGGGAGCAGTGGCCCTGGTTCTAGGCATAATTGAGCTTAGGAATATTAATAAGGGCATATCAAGTGAAAAAGGCAAAGTAATGGCAATTATCGGGCTAATTTTAGGAGGAATAATCCTGCTTTGGGGGATAATTAGCATACTTACTATTGGTATCGGCTCCATATTGCAATTACCCCAGATGTGTAAAAATTGGTATTAATAAAGATATTAGATTTTTTGGGGGGAAGTCTATGCCACCAACAGCCGGCCAGGGTCTTTTATTCAGGCGGCACATATATGCCGGTATGTTCAAGGTGTGCGGGAATCTATATAGGTTTCCTGTTTTCGGTTTTATGCCTGCTGGCAATCGACAGGAAGGACAAGGCCAAGCTTCCCCCAAAAAAACTGCTATATGTATCAATGGCAGCATTGTTAATGATGGGATTAGATGTTGCAATTTCGAGCTTAGGCATCTATGATTCCAGTAACATTATAAGGTTTATAACTGGCTTTATGGCAGGCTGGTTTTTACCTTTAATCATAGTCCCTGTAGCCAATATTGTTATTTTAAAAAATAATGTAGGTAAATATTACCTCGAAAGCAGGAAAAAATTTATTATATGGATAGTGGGGGCATTTTTTACCGCTCTTCTTTTTATTTTAACCTATAGACATATAATTGTTCTGTGGTCATTTCTTTCCATAATTGGATTGGTGGCATTTAACAGTTACATTGTTTTAATTTTATTTTTTTCTATATTTAAAAAATTTACCAATTCTATAGACAGAACCAAAAAATACCTGGCTGCCCTAACTGCAGGGGGAGCGTTTTCTTCCGTTATGCTTTTGCTTCTTTCTTTTTTAAGGAGAACCTTATTTTAGCCCCACTCTTTTGCTTTAGTATCCTGAATAGGATAATGGCTAAGAAAAAACTAATTACCGCTCCTGCTAGGTTTAAGTAAATAATATTTCCCTTGCCCAAATACTCAGCCACAAAACCCAATACTGGCCTAAAAAGCAGGCCTCCGGATATGGCAATGGCAATGTTGAAGCCAATTACCGTACCCTTCATTTTAGAGCCCTGGTATGCACTTATGGAAATACCTAAGGTAAATATTACCGAGAAGAAAAGGGCATGCAAAAGCACGAAAATTATTTTTAAGAAGATATTTGATGCAAAGCTGGTAGCTGCCAGGAACAAAGTTCCTACTAGGCTACCTGCAATAAGTAAGGTTATTTCATTTGTTCTGGGAAGGAGCTTTTTGCTCAGGTAAAGACCAGCAGAAGAGAAAAGCCAGAACCCGGAGAGGACAATTGACCCTAAAGAAACTCTGACATTGAAGGAAGTAAAGTAAGTTGTAAGCCAGGTAGACAGGCCAATCATAGCTCCCATGCTGAAAAAAAGAAGGAGGCTTACAACTGCAACCACGGGATCTTTTACCGCTTTCAGCACAGGCTTAAAATCGATGGTTCTACCTTTAGGCATTTTCACAGCTCCTGCCTTCTCACGATGGAAATAGAACAGGATTGATATAATCAAGAAAGCCAGTGCCAGAATAAAGAAAACATTATTAGGCCTTATTTCAGAAAACAGGGCCAAGCTTATAAGAAGAGGCCCGGTTACTGCTCCCAGGTACCAGAATATGTCCAGCTCCAAAAATATGGGGCTATGGCTTTGTTTGTAAGATTGGGCAACAAATGTATGTATGGAAGAGTCAATAGTGCCAAACCCCGCCCTGAGGAAAATCAGCACTATAACAAACAAAACAAAATTAAGGTGGATGGCAAAAATCAGGCTCCCTATAAAAAGCATCGCCAAACCTGCAATTATTATATTTCTTATCCGGAATTTATCGCAAAGAATGCCTGAAATAAAAGCGGTGGCCAGCGAAAAGATAGAGCCTACCAGTAAGGCAATTCCTATCTTATCATATCCTGCCTGGAGCTGTTCTGAAATATAGGGGATTAAAGGGTCAATTATTATTGAAGAAAGACCAAACAGTAAAAAGATGATGTTAAAAATCCTTTTAGTATTCATCCAGGCTTCCTGACCTAAACCCCTCCAGATCTAAGGTGACATATTTAAACCCGGCTTTTTTCAAACCCTGGGTAATTTTAGCCCTGGTCTCTTCCTGCATAGCTTTATGTATTTGATGTTTTCCTACTTCAATTCTTGCAAGAGGGGGATGGTACCTAACCCTAACCTGGCTGAAACCCAGATTAAAGAGTAATTCTTCTGCATTTTCAACCATAGCTAGCTTTTTCTTATCTATACTTATACCATAAGGAATCCTGGAAGCAAGGCAAGCAGAACTTGGACTGATAAAATTCTCAAGGCCAAGCTGTTTAAGCCAGCTTGTTATATCTTTTCTGCCTATTTTTGTTTCGGCAAAAGGGCTATTTATACCCAGCTCACTTAATGCTTTTAGTCCGGGCCTGTGCTTTCCCAGGTCATTAAAATTTGTGCCATCTAATAAATGGAAGAAGCCATCCTCTTCTTTTAACTTTATTAAAGCTTTAAAAATAAATTTTTTACACAGGTAACACCTGTTTTTGGGATTTTTTCTAAACTCCCTTTGACAAAGGGGGTCAATATCTAATATTTTTTGATTTATCCCAATTATTTTTGCAATTTTTTTTGATTTTATCAGTTCTTTTTTAGTTAAGAGAGGAGAGTTTACGGTAACAGCTAAACATTTTTTGCAGTATTTTTTGGCCAGAAAAGACAGCAAGCTGCTGTCTGTCCCACCCGAAAAAGCTATTATGGCAGAATCCAGGCTGCATAGATATTTTATTAACCTATCTTTTTTATTGGCCATTTTTCTAAATATACCAGCTTAGCAGTTTCATTTAAACAAAATTTTATTTAATATATAATGGTTCAATAAAGGCGGGAAGAAATATGGGAAAATTTCTATATATAGACTGTTTTTCCGGCATTAGCGGAGATATGATGGTAGCCGCCCTTATGGACCTGGGAATAGACATAGAGATATTAAGGGCAGAGCTGGGAAAGCTTGATATTGGCGGATACCAGATTGAAGCCAAAAAAGTGAAAAGGAATAATGTTGCTGTCCATAAATTCAATGTTGAAATTGATGAAGGGCAACCCCTCCGGAACTACGGGAGCATCAAGAAATTAATTGGGGCTAGCAGACTAAAGGAGAAAGTAAAGGGAGAGGCTATAGAAATTTTTGAAATAATTGCCCGGGCAGAATCTAAAGTGCATGGCATAGGGATAGATAAGGTGCATTTTCATGAAATTGGGGCAGTAGATTCAATAATTGATATACTGGCTACTGTTATATGCATAGATAAGCTTGAAATCAGGAAAATATATTCAAAGAGTATACCTACAGGAAAAGGATTTACTAAAAGCATGCACGGAACAATACCAGTCCCAGCGCCTGCAACCCTGGAAATATTAAAAGGTATTCCTGTTTACGGGGGGGATTTTGATTTTGAAGTGACTACTCCTACCGGGGCTGCTATTGTAAAGAAATATGTAATTAAATTTTGTGATTTACCGGAAATGAGTATAGTAAAAATTGGCATGGGTACTGGTAACAATATGGGGAAGAATTATCCCAACATCCTAAGGTTGGTCTACGGGAACCTAAAAGCTTGCGGAGGCGAAAACCTAAGCCTGCTTTCCACCAACATTGATGACTGTAGCTCTGAGATTATGGGTTATGTCCTGGGTAAATTATTCAAGCTGGGGGTAAATGATGCCTGGATTGAAAACATTATAATGAAGAAGAATAGACCTGGCTTTAAATTATGCATTATCTGCCCCGAAAGGATTGAAGAACAGGTGGCAGATCTTGTATTTAGACAAACAACCACTTTCGGGATAAGAACCCAGAAGTTTAGAAGGCATTGTTTGGAAAGGGAGATACAAAAAGCCAAACTGCCGTATGGACAAGTGGAAATAAAGATTGGGTATTTTAAAGGCGAGGCAGTAACAGTCGAGCCTGAATATGATTCATGCAAAAAATTGGCGGAAAAAACGGGGAAGCCTTTAAAGCAAGTATATCAGGATGCCAAATTTCTTTTTTCAAGCAAGTAATATTTGAGTATCTCCTGTATTATAGCCACAGTGGGCACTGCCAGAAGAAGCCCCCACATTCCAAATAATGCACCACCCGCAATAAGGGAGAATATAATTAGGGCAGGATGGACTTTTACCTGGTATTTCATAATGGTTGGGGTTATAAAATAATTGTCTATCTGTTGGACAGCTATAAAAAGTAGAATTACCAGCAGAGCCTTAAGGGGAGATATAGACAGGGCAGTAAGGGCAGCGGGAATTGCACCAAATATAGGTCCCAGGAATGGTACCAGATTTAATATGCCGGCTATGGCCCCCAGCAGAAAAGCAAAATCGACCTTAAGAGCCAGGAGGACAATTGTGCATAAAATACCCACAATAACCGAAATCAATAACTGGCCCCTTATATACCTCCCGGCAACCATATTTATCCTGTCAAGGATTACTGCTATTTGTGGCCTGAACTTTGCTGGAAATACCTTTACAAACAAGCTCCTGAGCCTGCTGGTGTCCTTTAGAGCAAAGAAGCCTATAATCGGCCCTATTATAAAGTTAAGTATTATATTTATTATGTTTCGGGTAAAAATAGTTGCCTGCTGGAAAATATTGATTTCTTCAACATTTATCCTGTTTAAAAAATATTGGGTTATTGCTCCAGTATCGCCGGGTATAAAATCTTTTCCCAGGAAATTTTCAATATTTATAATTAATGCACTATCAGTTAAAAATTCATTTATCATATTATCTAAATTTTCTATATACTGGGGGAAATTGCTAAGAAAAGTCTTTAACTGGTCTCCGATTAGAGGAATAAAGAAGAAAAAGAAATTGAATATGATGGCTAGAAATATTATATAAGTTATGATAACTGCAAATATTTTCCTCATCTTTCTCTGGAGGAGTAAAACCATAGGGGTAAGAAGATAAGCTATGGCTGCAGCAATTACTACGGGGATAATAGCAATTTTTAACATGTATATAACATAAAAGAAGAGAGATACTATTAATAACAGCCCGATAATTGACCAACAGAAAATCCCTATTCTTTTTATTTTCTCAATAGTTTTTGGAGAATTTTTTTCTCTCATTTCTTAAATTATATAAATATTTATATTTTAAAACAACGACAAATACTGTAAATAATAATTTATAGAATTGATGTAGTTTTCTGATTGTGATAAAGTTTTAAATCAACAAATTTAATTTTTTGGAGATTTGATGCTTGAGGAATCTATTGGCTCTTATATATATAATTTGACCAGATTTGGGATATTCCTGGGCATTATCCTTTTAATTTTTCTGATCCTATACTTGATTTCAAATAAAGGAACGCCTAACCATGCAAGCAAGCCATTTCTCAGAAAAGATCCCTTTTTATTTAAAAATATTTTCGTTTTAGGAATCCTGTTTATATTTTCCATCTTGTTCATATTTTTAATTTCAACAGTAGTATATATTATAGAACAATTTAGCCTGGGCCCTCCCATGTATCTCTTGCTTAGCATCATATTTTTTATAATAATTTCAAGTATATATATAGTAAAATCTAAAATTATAAATAATTTATAATATGAAAAAGTTTGTTAAAAAAAACTTAAATATTTTAGTGGCAGGTTTTGGTTGCTGCAAACAGGAAATCTATGCATCAAGAGCCCCTTTATATGATGTAGGGAAGATGGGCATAAATTTTGTCTGCTTGCCTGAAATGGCTGATCTATTGATTGTCCAAGGGTTTATAAATGAAGATTATGCCGGAAGGGTAATAAGCTTCTATGAGTCAATGGCAAAGCCTAAATGGGTGGCTATGCTGGGAACTTGTGCCATAGACGGGTGCATATTTGGGCAGAATAGGGCAACCGGAATTATGAGGAAGGAAATCCCCATAGATATTTATGTACCAGGGTGCCCGCCCAGGCCGGAAGCTTTTATTTATTCTATATTAAGGTTGTTAGATAAATATGAATATTGAAAACTTTTTTGAACAGTCTTACCAGTCTCCCAGCTCAATATACGTAGAAAAGCTGGAAAAAAGCTTAGAGTTCAGCCTGGAGGGGGTTATAGATAACATATATAAACTTGGCAGGCAAATATTCTGTGAAGTTTCCCTAGAGAATTTATCCAGGCTATTAAAGGAACTAAAAGAAAATCCTGATTTTAATGTAAATGGGTTCAGCAGTTTTAATCTTATCCGGAAGAAATATGAATGCTACACCTTGCTGGGCTTGTACTCTTTTGAAAATAATTTTTCAATATTGGTAAAGACAAAATTAAAAGAACCTGGAGATTCCGGGAAAGTAATTAAATTGACTGAAAAGCATTTTAAGCCAGCATCCTTTTATTCGGAAAGGGTAAAGGACCAAAAATCATTTGACTTAAATTTATACTCCCAGCCACTGGAGGGCATGGACTGTTTTGATATTTATGCGCAGCTGGAAGAAAATATTATAGACAGTCCCCTCATAGATATAAGCATTAGCAGGATGCCTGGCCAAAATATATTGGGCAATAGGAGTTTTCTTGATTTGATTTCCAGAGTGAGCGTATTTGATTATAATGCCGGCATTTTCCCTGAATTAGCCTTGTGCATGGCATTTGAAGAGCTTCTGCAGATGAGGGTATCCAAGAGGGCCAAATTTATTAGGATGATTCTTTCAGAGCTTTCCAGGATTTCGAGCCATTTAATAAATCTTTCAGGAATTAGCCAAATATTAGGCTATGATGTTGTTTATAATCTAATCCAAAGTGAGAATGAAAGGGTTCTTAGACTACTTGAATTTCTAACTGGCTCCCGGAAAAACCCCAACTTCATAAGGGTAGGGGGAATAAAAAATGACTTAAATAGGGAAAAAATTGAAAGTATTAGAAAAATCCTGCCCGGTTTAGAAAAAAAAGTATATAAGATAGAAAGCATGCTCCTGGGAAATATTATCGTATATAATAGGCTTAACGGGATAGGAATAATTAGTAAAAATGAAGCCATAGAATACGGCATTACAGGGCCTAATCTTAGAGCTTCAGGGATAAGGAAAGATTTGAGAAAAGACCAGGACCTGCTGCTCTATAATAAAGTTTCTTTTATAACCCCGCTGGCGAGGTATGGGGATTGCTTTAACCGGTTTTCAATAAGGTTTAAAGAAATTTATCAATCCATAAATATATTGGAACAAATAACTAAAAATTTGCCGGAAGGAATAATTAGAAAGATTAATAATTTAAACAACCTGGATTTTCCCTTTAAAACTGCTACCGCAAGGGTTGAGTGCCCCCATGGAATGTTTGAGGTATACCTGGAAACAGGGCATAAAAAAGTCGGTTATCTGGCGATTATGGGCCCTTCTATAAATAGCTTGATATTAGCGGAGAAAATTTTAAATGGAGCTAAATTGGAAGATATAAATATAATTTTATCCAGCCTGGATTTTAGCTGCGGAGAAATTATAACCGGTGGGTGGGGTTAGCATGGGTTTAATTTTACAAAAATGTGGATACATTTTAGCGGTACTGGTAATAAATTTATATATATGTTCATATCTGGGGACAAAACTGGGGGCTAGAATTGAGCAAAAAAAGGGCATTCTTAATACCAGGTTTGGGGGATTAGGCTATCCGGCAATTAAATTAGGCAAGTATATTACCAAAAAAAGCAGGGTAAGTATTTACCATTTACTGCTGTTTGTTTCTAGCTTATTAGTCTGGGCTATTCTGCCAATCACTCAAAATTTGTTTTTAGTAGATATTAACTCGAACTTTTTTATATCTATTTTATTCTATATAATAATATTAATGCTACTGGTATTTAGCTCCCAGCCAGGGTATGGATTCCTGTTTGCCAATTCTTTTAAGCAGTCGGTTGTGCTAGTTTCTTTTTTTATCCCTGTTTTAATAAATTTTTTATCTGTAATTTTATTAGCCAGGGCAATAAATTTAAAAGACCTGGTAAACTTGCAATATGAGTACTGGAATATAGTTTTCCAGCCTTTAGGCTTTGTTCTAGTGTTTATATCCATAATAGTCCAGGTAAAGATTTTGGGAATATTCAGGGACAGCAATTTCAGTGTTGGCACCCTTACAAGTATTCACCAGGGTTTGCCGGGGCTAATTAACAGGGTTGCAAAGTATGTTTTACTATTTTACCTGATTATTATGCTGAACATATTTTACCTTGGAGGCTGGCTTGGTTTGCACCTTGTAAGCGGGTGGATAATGTTAGGAATAAAGTTTTACCTTATTTTTATTGCCCTTTTAATTTTTGAGAAATCCATACCTAGGCTTGACAATTATAAGTATCTGGTGGATATTAATTGGAAATTTATAGTACCAGCATCTGGGTTTAATTTCGTTTTTACTTTAATATTTTTAGTATATAGGAATATATTTAATTTGGTATGATAAGAGTTTTTAAAAATTTTTTCTATAACCTTGGGAGTATTTTTAGGAAACCAGAAACAGTAAATTATCCCAAGGAAAAAATAATTGTTCCCGAGGGAAGCAAGGGGATGATCCATTTAAAGCTGGACCCTGACACCCTGGAGTGTATTTGTGATGTCTGCGGAAGATGCCAGCTGGTATGCCCCAAAGGCTGCCTAGAGGTTAAGAAAGGTATTGACGGGCAGGGGAGGGAAGTATTGCAGAGTGTTTTAATCGATATGGGAAAATGCATTTTTTGCGGAAATTGTGTTGAATATTGTAAATTGGAAGCAATTGAAATGTCTTACCGGTACCAGTTGGCTGAATATGGGAGGGAAAGCTTAAAATTTGAAAAAAATGATCTGATAAAACAAGCTGATTACAAAATCAGGGATTTTTGGTCTAAATAATTATGGAAAATATTAAATACCTACAGTATGCTGCCTTATTTTTAATAGTTTTATTTTCTTTTTTTACGGTATTTGTAAAGGAGGGCAAAAAAAGGCTTATCTCTCTATTAATTTTGTTCATTTTAATTATAGCCTTTTCCTTATTTCTTTACTCAGGAGTGTTTGCCATTATTCTGGGAATTTTATCCCTGTTTGTGTTTGCTGCCTATTACGGGTATGAAAAACAGCTCCAGTATTTCAGCCAGGAAAAAAGAAGAGCATATAGCGGAAAGGTAGTATCATTTGCAGTAGGGCTAGTATTCTGCATTGGCACAGGATATGCTTTCTATGCTTATACCCTGGATTATTTTAATACCTACCACGCAGTAGGGGTTATAACCTTGATGAATTATGAGGCAGTGGCAAAGGAGCTTTACAGTAACTATATTATTATAACCGCTTTTGTTATAACCTTTTTATTTGCAACTTTGGTTTGGTTTATATCAATTTTGTCAAATTCAGAAAAAGAGGGCAAATGAGGCTGGAATTCTTTATATACGGCAGTTTTATATTATTTTTGCTGTCATTTTTCGGGCTAATCTTTATAAGGGGATTTGCCAGGGCGGTAATTTTCCTACAGATCCTTATTTTTTCAGGGATAATAAATTTTTTAAGCTTCTCTTTTATTTTGTACCAGGGATCGTTTTGGGACAAGATATTTTTAATGCTGGGTCTAGTATGCTTATATTTATTTTTATTTTGCATTATTTTTTATGCTCATTTTAAGGCCAAAAATAATGAAATTTTAAAATATTTTAATAAATTAAATTTTTTTGAAACTGGCAGGAGTAGCTGGTGGGGGGAAGATAAGACTTAATGGATTTTTCTAAATATATTATAGATAAAGCTAACCCTATATATATTATCCTAATCGTGGGGATTGCTGTACTTGTTGCTTTATTTTGTGGTCTATCAAAAAGGAAAGGCTGTAAGGGTTTCATTATTGCCGTTTCTGCAAGTTGTTTAGTGCTTGCAGGCATAGCAAACATATACTTGTTTTTAATCAAGGGGTCATATTCAACTTTCCTCCTTAATTTTACAGGAACCCAGGTTTCCAATATTTCCTTATTTTTATTTATATCTTTGAATATTTTGGTGTTCTTGTCTGTGCAGAACTTTAGAAAAGAAAATTTTTTAAAAACCCTGCTGATTTTTTTGTTTTGCGTTTGCGCAGGCTTGTTGGTAATTTATTCCAGGAATTTTCTGGCTATATTTTTGAGTTTTACAATTTTTGTTCTGGGAAGCTTTCAGCTGGTTTCAAGTATCAACAAAGGAATAGAAGCAAGCTACTATTTAATAAAGCTTTTTTTAAATTCCTTCTTAGCCCTGCTGTTATTTTTCTTGGGCTTTTCATTTATGTATGCTTTTACGGATTTTAAGAATATTATCCAGATAATAGAGTCTGTTGAACCAAACAGCCCTTTTGTAGGTATTTCCCTTATTTTTATAATATTTTCTGTATATGTATACCTATTTTTATACCCTTTTCAGGGAAATTATTTAAAATTTTTGCGCAGGAGTGAAGGATCTTCACTCCCTGTTATATGGCTCTTTTATTTCCCTCTTGGCTTTGTAGTTTTTCTAAAGTTTAAGAGCCTGGTATATTATTTTATAGAAAAAAATGATACCAATATTTTATTGGCCATATTAATACTGGGTTCTTTAAGTGTTTTAGGGCCTTTAGTGGGGGCAATTTCTACCAAAAGCATCAGAAGAATTTTTGCATTTCTATTCTTGTCTTTTATGTCTTTGTCAATCTTTTGCTTTGCCTTGCTGCAGGTAGGACTTTTGGGTAAGGAAAGGCTGGAATGGATATTGTTTTTAAATATTGTAAATTTAGCTCTTAGCATTATACCTGTTTGGATGGTTTTTCTAAGGTTTGATGATTCTATGGATAGCCTCAATGGATTTATGGTAGCCAATCCCTATATGGCTGTAAACATTTCCATAGCATTACTAAGCTTGGCTGGCATGGCAGGAACACCCGGATTTCTAATCAGGTATTATTTTTTCGGGCAGTATTACAGGTACTTTAAGCAGGGAAACCTTGGGGGCACGGGGATTGTAAAGATGGCAATTTTTGTTCTATTGGCTATTTCATTTTTATTTATTCTGGCAAATATATTAAGATTGATTATAAGTATTTGTAAAAAAGGTAGTTCAGAAAAGCAAAAACTGGGCTTTCCCAAATTTTATTATGCATACATTACTTTTTTTATAATTTTATTACTGGGGACTGGAATCCTGGGATTGCTGGAAGTGCTGGGGATAAGGATTTTAGATGGCTTTAGCATAACTGGCTTTAATTTCATGTTATAGGCTGTGTTGACAAGTGGAAACCGGAAAAAGATTTAACATCAAACATTTCTTAATAATTATCCTCGTACTTGTCATTGCACTAGGCATTACAATAAGTGTAAAAGAATTTTCCTTTACCAGGGAGTATGAACCTCCTACTGCGGTAGTGGAAATTCTTCCCAGGTACAGGATTATAGATTTTAAGGACAGGGTGGCCGGTTCTGATTTTGACGGGGATGGGACAATAGACCAGGAGGACATACTTCTGGGGGCCAAAAAGCAGTTAAAAATAAAAGCGGAAAATATAAAGCTGGTAGAAGGAGAACCCAATTATTACCATGGCGGGGATCCCCCTGAAAGCTTAGCTTTGTGCACTGATATCATAGCAAGGGCATTTTGGGAAGCCGGCTATGATTTAAGGGAACTTGTAAACAGGGATATTAGCAATAATTTTAACCAGTATCCTTTAAAAGAGATATGGAACCAGAATGTAAGTGACCCCAATATTGATTACCGGAGGATACAAAACCTTATAATATACTTTGACCGCAATGCAGAAAAAATAACTTCTGTTTTCAATCCAGCAGATAAGAAAAACCTGGAAGAATGGCTGCCCGGGGATGTAGTTTTTTTTGACATGGATGGGGACGGTTATACAGACAATGTGGGTATCATCTCTGACTCCACTACCAGGGAGGGAATTCCCAAGGTTATCTATAATTACATAGAGCCCGGGCACACTTGCGAAAAAGACATCCTGGGGGAAAAAACGATAACAGGCCACTACAGGTACCCTAAGAATTAAACAGCTTTGAGAAAAATAGCTTAATTCTGGATATGAGGCTCCTGGAGTATTTTTTTGAGAATCTTTGGGTGGTTTCACTTATGCTAAAATGTTTTTTGTATTTCTCTTCCAGCCTTTCCTTCTGTTCATATATCCAAACATATAGGTCAGATTTTGTCCTGTTGGGAAAATACCTTAATATTCCGCTGTTTTCAATTATGTTTCTAGCTGGAATATAAATATGGTCATACCAGAGCTCTGCTGCTTTAGGGAAGTCTATTTTTGTGCCTTTCCTTTTATAGAGGTAATACATATATTCATTTATCTGGTTCAGCAGCCGATCATACTTGCCGGGGATGGTCAACCTTATTTTTATCTTTGGCCTGGTCTCTCTTAAGTTGGTGATGTCCAGGAAATTTTCCCTTTCAGCAAGAAGGAAAATATCCTTGGGATCCATTTCCCTGTCTAGAGGCACTTTAGTTGTAAATTCAGTAACTTCCGCATCTATATATTTTACCCCCATCTTCCTGGCCACACTTACCCTGTGATTCCCATCGACTACAAAATACATGCTGCCCACCTTGTATAATTGAACCAAGGGTAAATTTATATTTTTTTCATAAGCTTTATATATTTTGGACCATCTCTGGCCAAGATATTCTTTTTTAGGGAGAAAATGGCTGTCAAAATCTTTATACCTGTCCACGCTTCCTATAATTTTATCTGTGGGCACTGCTTTTATCCCGAGGTATCTCTGATTTTTTAGACTTAATGATTTGCTGACTTTGTCAAAGGATAGGAGGGTATTTTCCCTTCTGGCAAAAAAAGATTTCAAATCATTAAGCAGAGAAAGGAATCTTGCATTATCAAAAGCGTCCCTTGGATTTGTGTTCACATCTATAGTCATTTTAAATCTCTATAATCTGATAACCGTATGCATTTATAACTTTGGTGCTGTTTACAATTGTCTCCCGGTTGCTGCCAATCCCATATAGATGCACATGGCCATGTATTAAATATCTTGGCTTGTACCTTTTTATAAAGCTCACAAAGCACTTAAAGCCCCTGTGGCAGAGATCTTTTCTGTCATTTATGCCTAAAGGAGGGGCATGGGTTACTAAAATGTCTATATATCTTTTCTTAAAAAGCTTGTTAATATACATGGCAGGCTTAAGCTTATTTATTTTAAGGCACATTTCAAAATCGCTGTATTGATGCTTACCCCTGCTATAGCGCATGGAGCCTTCTAGGCCGCCTATAAGCAACCCCTTGTAGTTAATTATTTTATTATCAAGGTTGATGCAGCCTTGGGGAATATTTTTTTTAATGCCGTTTTGTTTGCATATTTTTTCCTTATGGTGGTTTCCAAAAACATAGAAAAGGGGCTTGTTTAGCATGGTTACTATGAATTCAAGGTAGCAGGAAGGAAGATCACCGCAGGATATAACAAAGCTTATATCCCCCATCTTTTTCTTTATAACCGGGCTATAAAGGAAATCTGTTACCTTGTCGCTAATGGCTAAAATTTTCATTTTATATAGAAATAGTAGTTTTTATATGCTTTTTTTGCAATAAAATTTGGCTTAAATTCAACATTCTGTAAAAATATATATAATTATATTAAAATAATTGCCAATAATTTTATTATTTGGAAAATGAAGGCAAAAAAAATTAGAAAAATTATCATATTGTTTGTAATTTCTTTTATATTAACCATGCCCCTGCAATTATTTATTCCCCACAGCATTGAGGCAATTACTTTAAAGGAATTAGGAAATAATATTGCCAAGCTAAGCAATGAGGAGCAGCAGTTAATTGAAGAAATTGTTGCCTCCGAGGCACAGGTAAAAATAAAGCAGGATCAGCTATCATCTTTAAATAGCCAACTAAAAGATTATGAAGTCCAGCTGGAAGACCTGTATAGTAAAAGGGCTGAGTTAAAAGAAAGCATAAAAAGAAGGCAGGAACTGCTGACTGAGAGGATTGTCTATACTTATAAATATGGCAGGGATGATGTGGCTAAATTTGTTTTATCTGCAAAGAATATTAATGAAATAGTCAATAATCTTTACCTTTTTAAAAACATTATGGAAAAGGATGCAAAGCTGATAGAGCAATACCGCTATGACAAGGAGGAATTTGAAAGAGTTTCAAGAAAGTCAGAAGAAAAGAAAAAGGAAATGGAACAATTAAAGGAAAAAATAATTATTGAAGAGCAAAACCTCCAGAAAAGCATTCAGGAAAACAAAGCCCTCTTGGAGAGGGTAAAAAGTGAGAGGTCAGAAATAGAAAACCTGTTAAATGAGGTAAAGAAAAGGATAGCAAAAATTCAACCACCGGGATTAACCCTGGTTGGGGAATGGGAAATGGTGGCTACCGCTTATTATTCAGGCGGAGGCGGATTAAACGGAAATGGCATAACTGCTATCGGGCTAAGTGTTAAAAAAGGTGTAGTTGCAGTAGATCCAAAGGTTATACCTCTAGGTACCAGACTTTTTATTCCCGGTTACGGGGAAGCTTTAGCAGCAGATACAGGGGGATGGATAAAGGGAAAAAGGATAGACCTAGCTTTTGACTCACTTGAAGAATGTTATGGTTTTGGCAGAAGAAAGCTCAGGATTTATCTGGTGGAAAATTAAACCATTTTTAAAAGTTTGGCTAAGGACTTGAAATCCTGGATGTATTTATCCTCAGTTATAGCTTTTTTTACCATCACGTCATGAGGGCTGTAGAAAGGCACCAGTTTAAAGGAGGGGTTTTCAAAAACTCTCATGTGAATCTTGGATATATCTTCATATTCTTTATCCAGGGAAAAGAAATGCTTAAGTATCAGATTGGAAGTTCTTAGCCCCAAAGACACTATTATGTGGGGAGTTGAAATAGAAATTTCTTTGATAAAATAGGAAATGCAATTTTCTATATGCTCCTTTTTAGGGGAAACATTTTTACCTTTTTTTCGGGGAGAGCATTTTACTAGGTAAGTTAAGTAAGTATCCTTTTTTAAAGAAAGCCCAACCTCTTTTATAATCCTGCTTAAAAAATCGCCGGAGCCGTCTCCCTTAAAGGGAACCCCTGTTTTTTCAGCACCGCTTATTCTGGGATAATATCCTATTATGATAATTTTAGCATTAGGAGCTCCAACTCCTGGAACGGATTGTTTCCTGCTTTTTGCTAAATCCGGACATTTTTTACACTTCTTTACCGTTACATTTAAGTTATCTTGGCTTTCTTTTGAGCTTATCGGCATATATTTAATATCAATTATATTTGATGTGCTTATATACTACTTATTTATAGTATGCAAGTCAAGAAATCGGTTTGGGAAATAAAAAAATTTTTTTCTTTTCATAATATTTTGATATTATATATAACCACAAATTATAAAAGTAGCTAAAGGAGCAAAACTATGGCAAAATACCAAGATCTAGCGGATTCCATCATTGCCGGCGACAATGTAGCTAGCAAGGAGATAACCCAGAAACTGGTAGATGGTGGCGCAGAAGCACAGGAGGTCCTAAACGAGGGGCTGGTACCGGGAATGAATGTAGTGGGCAAAAAGTTTAAGGCAAATGAGATGTACATACCAGAGGTACTTATTGCAGCAAGGGCCATGCATGCAGCAATGGATATAATAAAGCCCCTGCTAACAGAATCCGGAGCCAC
>JBNJCV010000027.1:0-19959 GCA_051744245.1 Actinomycetota bacterium
TGTTTTATTTTAAGTGTTATTTTAGAGCTAATAGGGGATTAAAAGGCACAATTGCAGATATTCAATAATTTATTGTTGACAATTATAATATAAAGGTTTATATTTTTATAAACAAAACGCCACTAAGTTTTTATGAAACTTAGTGGCGTCTTAAAATATTAAAGGGGGCAGGTTGCCTCCTTTTGTTTTTTATGAGTCCAGTATCTTTTCTACCTCTTCTTTGTCCAGATCCATTATATACGGTATGCCAGATACTTCTGCTGATTCCCTGGTTAATGAAGCTATATCGTTTCTGTCTATAAGGTTTAAATTAAACTTCCTAGCTCCGCACATTAGCTGCCTTAATCCTTGTTCTAGTCTTCTGAAGTAGGAATAAAGGCCAATTGCTGAACCTGGGATTCTCTCTGCTTTTTGATTGAATTCTTTCTTAAGATCTGTAATTTCTACAAAAATTGCTTCAAGGTCATTTCCGTATTTTCCAATAGATTTGGGTATTTTACCGCTATTTATTTTTCCCTCAATGGTTTTTCCTACCATTGCGGCAGTTATTGGGGAACGTGCCATGCCTATTAACTTAAAATACGGAGATCCCAGGGATAAAGCCTTAAATAATTGATCTTCCAGGGTAAAGCCGCCGGCAATTGCCATATCCGGAACATAGCTGCCTTTTTGATCTAATTTCTTAGCATAGGCATATGCCAGGCACTGGATATAAACAGTGGGGATTCCCCATTCATTCATCATTCTCCAGGGGCTCATACCGGTACCACCGCCTGCGCCGTCAATTGTAACCAAGTCTATTTCTGCTTCTGAGGCAAATTTTATAGCTTTTGCCAGGTCGGTAGGCCTGTAGGCTCCTGTTTTAAGGAATATGTGCTTTGCGCCTGCTTTTCTCAGGCGTTCAACTGTTTCCAAGAATTCTTGTTTTTTTACCATTCCAATTCTTGAGTGTCTTTCAAATTCTTTAAAATCGCCATGCTTAAATGCTTTTTGTATATCAGGATCCAGGGGATCAGGCAACACTATGTAACCCCTTTCCTTGATTTCAATAGCCCTGTTAAGGTCGCTTATTTTTATTTCTCCACCAATGTCTTTTGCCCCCTGACCCCATTTAAGTTCTACTATTTCTACTCCCAGTTCTTTTATAGCGTACTCTAAAACATTAAACCTTGCGTCTTCAACATTTGTCTGTACCACAATTCCACCATATCCGTCTTGTTTCCACTCATTATAAAGTTGAACTCTTCTTTTTAGTTCCGGAGAGGCAATTACCTTGTTATTTGAATCAAACGTAGATTTTGGGTCAATTCCACAAACATTTTCACCAATGGTCAAAATCACCCCGCTGATTGCTGAACCAATTGCTAATCCATCCCAGTTTTTTCTAGCAATATCTGTTGAGCCAAGGCCAGGTATAATGAGAGGAAGCTTTAATTTCAGATCCTTGTTTTTACCAATGGAAGCTTCTATATTCACATTGGTAAAAATAGCCTTGTCGCTGTCTTCTTCAATCCCCTTGGCGCCAAAAGCTGTTCCCATAATATTGAAATGGGAGTAGTCAATAGGATAATCTTTCTGGGATGCTGCGGTAATATCGCCAAAAGGTTGGGGATAGATAACTTCTGCGCCCCTGTAAGCAGATTTTCCTATTTCACATAGTCCCAGGCAACCTTCAATACAGGTGGCGCACATGCCACTAAAGGGACTGATATTATCACCATAAAGATTCTTAGTGCCCGTTGCAGAGGAAGCATTAATCTTAGAATAAGTCATTATGCACACTCCTTTGTAAATTACAAAAAAATTGGTAAAATAAGTCCTCTTGCCAAAGGCAGCTATGCCTTTAATGTGTGCATCATTGCGTAGAGTGGGCACCATTGCCCTAATATGCAATTTTACATATTATAAATAGTGAATGTATAATATAAAGGGTTTTTTAAAAAGTCAAATTTAATTAGTGATTGGGATGGATGAAAAAAAAATTTTACTAATAGATGGTAATAATTTAGCTTACCGGGCATTTTATGCATTGCCTGATACCATAGCTACCTCTTCAGGCACCAAGACTAATGCTGTGCTGGGTTTTACCAGCATGCTTTTAAAGCTGATAGATGAAGAGAAACCGGAAAGTATAATTTGTGCTTTTGACAGTAAGGGACCTACTTTCAGGCATGACATGTATAAGGAATATAAGATGCATAGAAAAAAAATGCCCGAAGAGCTTACTAGGCAACTTCCTCTTATTAAAGAGGTATTAAAGGTTTTTAATATTTTATGTTTGGAAAAGCCTGGATATGAGGCAGATGATATTATTGCCACTATAGTAAAAGCTGTTTATAGCAAGTTTAATGATATTTATATAATTACCGGAGACAAGGATATATTGCAGCTGGTATCAGATAAGGTAAGGGTAATAGCCAACAAGAAGGGGATTACCGATACAGTAATTTATGATGAGGAAAAAGTCAGGGAAAAATATGGTGTGGGACCGGAAAAGATCAAGGATTTACTGGCACTTATTGGAGACAGTTCTGACAATATTCCGGGAATCCCAGGCATAGGCCCTAAAACGGCTGAGAAGCTGTTAAAAGAGTATGAAGGCTTGGGTGATATTTTTAAAAATATTGACAATATAGAAAGTAAACGAATAAAGAATCTATTAAAGGACAAAGAAGATCTGGCCAAGAAAAGCTTAAGGCTTACCGAATTAAAATTGGACCAGGATTTAGATGTTGGTGAGGTGGTAGGAGAGAGTTTTAGGAATATAGATTTAACCAAAGTGAGAAACTTATTTCATAGTCTGGAATTTAGGAATTTATATAAGAAATTAGAAAAAATTGAGTTAAGTACCAAAAAAAGTAAGGAAAAGGAAAAATTTAAAACAAAGGTCAAGCTTACGGAGCTAAGAGGGAGACTGGATTCTTTTACAGGCGAGTTAGAAAAAAAATTATATTTATTTTTAGGTGGCATGGGGCAGCCCTTTATATTGCTATGGCCTGGAAAAAAGAATGTATATTATGTAAGTAATGAAGATATGGGAGAGTTGAAAAACCAGCTTGCCCCCTTTCTGGAGGATAAGAATATTGTAAAGTCTGGCTATGATTTTAAGGCTATATACAAGTTTTTAAAGGATAGCGGGATAAATATGGGGGGCACAGTTGTTGATTTCAAGATATTATACTTGCTTTTATTTCAGCAGATAACAGATATAAGTATTGACGATTTAATCCTCAATTTATTAAATACTGAAATTGGGAATGAGATAAAACAGGAAGAAAATGCTCAACTGGAGCTTTCTTTTGAACCCCAGATTGATAAAGGGTTAAAAAAGATAAGCCTGTATAACCAGATAGAAGGTATTTTACTGGAGAGGGTAAAAGGGGAAGGGCTAGAAAGGGTTTACAGTGAAATCGAGGAGCCATTAATAAAAGTGCTTGCCTCTATGGAACATAAAGGGGTATATGTTGATGAAAACTACTTGAGAGATTTAATAAAAGAATATGAGAAAAATATCAAATCCCTGGAGAAGCAAATATATGATATAAGCGGAGAGGTTTTTAATATAAATTCACCTCAGCAGCTTGCCAGTATTTTATATGAGAAATTAGGTCTTCCTCCTAGCAAAAAAACTAAAACAGGTTATTCAACTGATGCCAGTTCCTTGTATTCCATAAAGCATCTTTCCCCGGTAATTGAAAAGATACTGGATTACAGGGAAAAAACTAAGCTGAAGAACACTTATATTGATGTATTGCCCAAATTAATTGATCCTGAAGATGGAAGGATCCATGCTACCTACAACCAGATGGGGACTACTACTGGGAGGATTAGCAGCAGCGAACCAAATTTACAGAATATACCAGTTCGGACTGAGCTGGGCCGTAAGATAAGAAAGGCATTTATTCCTGGTGAGGGCTATGACTTGATACTGGCTGCTGATTATTCACAAATTGAGTTAAGAATACTGGCTCACTTGTCCAATGACCGGAATTTGATCGAAGCGTTTAACAGGGATGAAGATATACACTCAAGGACTGCTTCTGAAATTTTTAATGTTGACTATAAAGATGTAAGCAAAGATCTTAGGAGGAAAGCTAAAGCAATTAATTTCGGTATAATTTATGGAATGACCAAATACGGCTTAAAAAGCAGGCTGCAGATTTCTGAAGAAGAAGCCATGCTGTATATTGAGAAATATTTCAGCCGTTATCCGAAGGTGAGTAGATACATTGAGGACCTTAAAAAAGAGGCATACAAAAATGGCTATACGACTACTATCTTTGGGAGAAAAAGAGTTATAAAGGAAATTGGAAGCAGTAATATAAGGTTGAGAAATTTAGGAGAGAGGCTGGCAGTAAATACTCCCATCCAGGGTAGTGCAGCTGATATCATGAAATTATCTACTGTATTATTATTTAACAGGCTTCAGGAAACTGGTATAGATAGTAATATAATTCTCCACGTGCATGATGAGCTGGTGCTGGAGCTTAAGAAAAAAGACCTTGAAAAAGTAACGGAATTAGTAAAAAATACTATGGAGGATTGTGTAAAACTCAGGGTTAAATTAAAGGTAGATATAAAAACCGGGCAAAATTGGTATATTTAAAAAAAATATCTTATAATTATTATCCTGTAAATATTGATAATTTTTCAATACCGTGATATTCTTTTTGACTATCAAAAGGAAGGGTGGTTTTTAACTATATGTTTAAAGAAAATTTTGAAGAAAATATAACTGACGATAATTACATGGTGGAGGATGAAAATGGAAAGTTAGTTCCCAACTATGATTTGACTATCATTGATTTTAATGAAGGGGACATATTAAAAGGAAGAGTTGTAAAGATTGACAATGATGAGGTATTAGTGGATATAGGTTTTAAGTCGGAGGGGGTCATACCCTTAGCGGAGCTTTCAATAAGGAATGGTGTAAAGCCTCAGGAGGAACTTAAAGTCGATGACATAGTAGAGATAATGGTGCTGCAGAAGGAAGACCAGGACGGAAGGTTGCTTTTATCTAAGAAAAGAGCGGAAATAGAAAAGAATTTTGACATTATTGAAGAAACTTATAAAAACCAGGGTACCATAGAAGGGGAAGTTATAGAACATGTAAAGGGTGGCCTGATTTTAGATATAGGGCTCAGAGGTTTCTTGCCAGCATCCCTTATAGATGTTAGGAAAACCAAAGAGCTTTCTTCTTATATTGGTGAAAAATGTAAATGTAAAATAATAGAAGTTGACAGGCATAGGAATAATGTAGTCCTTTCCAGAAAAGCAATAATTGAGGATGAGAGAAAAGAGCAGAGAAAAGAAGTGCTTGAAAATATTGAAGTTGGACAGATCAGGGAAGGGGTAATAACAAGCATAGCGGATTTTGGAGCTTTTGTAGATGTAGGCGGAGTAGACGGATTAATCCATATATCGGAGCTTTCATGGAACCATGTAAAACACCCTTCAGAGGTAGTCAACGTTAATGATGAGGTAAATGTAGAAATACTTGATATCGATTACAAGAAACAGAGGCTGTCATTAGGCTTAAAGCAGACCCAGAAAGATCCCTGGATGGAAAAAATTAAAAAATATTCCGTGAAGGATATTGTTAAGGGTAAAGTTACAAGGATTGTAAAGTTTGGCTTGTTTGTTCAGATAGAAGAAGGTATGGAAGGCTTAGTCCATATTTCTGAGTTAAGTAATAAACCTATAAAAAAGCCAAGCGACGTGGCTAAGATAGGCGATGAGTTGATAGTTAGAATAATTGACATAGATTTCGATAAGAGGAGAATGGCTTTTAGCGTAAAGCAGGTTACAGAACCAGAGGAAGACCAGAAAGAAGAACAAGAAGAACAAGAAGAACAAGAAGAAAAGAGTAAGAAGGAAAAGAAAAAGAAAGCAGTGGAGAAGAAAAAGAAAGAAATAGAAAAAAACCTGGAAGGTGTATCTCCGGAAGAAAAAGAAGCAGCTATACAGAAACTGCTTAAAGAGATGAAAGATGAAGCAAATTTAGACTAGCTTTAGCAGTAGGTTATCTAATTATACAATATATATTTTAAGCCAAATCATTTCTACTACACTTAATTGATTTTTGCTAGTATTTCTATTATTTTAATGGTGTATCATTTTAAATATTTTAGGGGGAAAAATTAAGGTAATTGGTATTGTAGGCCGTATTGGGTCAGGCAAAACAACCGTTGCAGATATTATTTGCAAGCTAGAAGATAACTGTTTGGTCATAGATGTTGACAAGCTTGCAAAGGGTATCTATAAGAAAGATGAAACGGTTATCAAGGAAATTAAAAACACTTTCGGGGAAGAAGTTTTTGGCAATGGGAGCCTGGCTTTCGGGCTATTGGCAAAAAAGGTTTTCAGTGATGCCAGGGAGCTTAACAAGCTAAATAGAATCATGTTCCCCTTGATAAGGAATGAGGTCAAGAATGTGATTGATGCTAACCGGGAAAAAGATTTAATTGTCATTGATGCAGCAGTTTTGTTTGACTGCAAGCTTGACTTGTTATGTGATTACATAATACATGTGAAGGCAGATAAGAGGAAAAGGGGGGAATTTTTAAAGGGAAAAGGCTTGCCGGAGGATGAGGCTGAGCTAAGAATTAACGGGCAAAAGATAAAGATAAATCATAATCTTGTAAATTTTGAAATAATAAATAATGCTAGCATTGATTGCCTTAAGGCAAAAATAGAACAGGCTTTAGACCAGATTGATAAGGAGTGAGGCTTAGATGCCAGGAGGCAGCTTTAAAATTGTTTCAAATTATACGCCCCAGGGGGACCAGGGAAAGGCCATTAAGAAATTAACTGAGGGTCTTAAAAAAAATTACTACCACCAGAGCCTTTTGGGGGTGACTGGATCCGGAAAAACTTACACCATGGCTAATGTAATAAAAAATGTACAGATGCCTACCCTGGTTATAGCTCCGAACAAAACACTGGCGGCGCAGCTATGCAATGAGTTTAAAGAATTTTTCCCCGGTAATGCTGTGGAATATTTTGTCTCTTATTATGATTATTACCAGCCAGAAGCTTATATACCCAGCAAAGACATGTATATTGAAAAAGACACTTCCATAAATGAAGAAATTGAAAAGCTGAGGCTATCTTCTACAAATTCACTGTATACTAGGGAAGATGTAATTGTGGTGGCCAGTGTTTCCTGTATTTATGGCCTGGGATCTCCTTCCGAGTACGGAAAACAGAGGATTGTTTTAAGGAAAGGGCAAGAATACCCCAGAGACAGTTTGATAAAAAAACTTATAAACATTAGGTATGAGCGCAATGACTATGATTTTACTAATGGAAAGTTCAGGGTAAAAGGGGATACTGTAGAAATATATCCTGCTTATCAGGACCAAGCTGTAAGGGTTCAGTATTTTGGCGATGAAATTGAGAGGATTACAGAGTTTGACCCTGTTTCAGGCGAGATGTATGAGGAAAAAGATGTAATAATTATTTCACCCGCTACTCATTTTTTAACCACCATGGAATGGGTTGAAAGGGCTTTGGAAAGCATTGAAGAAGAGCTTGAAGAAAGGTTAAAATTTTTTAAACGGGAGGGAAAGCTTTTAGAAGCCCAGAGGCTGGAATCCAGGACCCGGTATGATATGGAAATGATAGCAGAGCTTGGATTCTGCAGTGGAATTGAGAATTATTCCCGCCATATTTTAGGCAGGAAACCAGGAGGAACCCCCAGTACATTACTGGATTTTTTCCCTGATAATTATTTAACTATTATAGATGAATCCCACATAACTATCCCCCAGATAAGGGGAATGTATGAAGGGGACAGGTCAAGGAAGCAGACCCTCGTTGATTACGGGTTCAGGCTTCCCTCTGCCCTTGATAACAGGCCGTTGAGGTTTGAAGAATTTGAGAAAAAAACGGACTATACCATTTTTACTTCTGCAACTCCGGGGCCATATGAAAGGTCTGTAAGCAAGCAAATTGTTGAACAGATAATCAGACCTACTGGGCTTGTAGACCCACAAATTGAGATAAAGGGCACTAAAGGGCAGATTGATGATTTGATTGGAGAAATAAAGGGGAGGGTTAAAGCTGGAGAAAGAGTTCTAGTTACTACTTTAACTAAAAGGATGGCAGAGGATCTGGCTGATTACCTGGCAAACCAGGCAATAAAAGTAAGATACTTGCATTCTACAATTGATACTATTGAGAGGATTGAAATATTGAGGGGCTTAAGGTCGGGCGAATTTGATGTCCTGGTGGGAATTAACCTGCTTAGGGAAGGGCTTGATTTACCGGAAGTGTCACTGGTGGCTATACTGGATGCTGATAAAGAAGGATTCTTGAGGTCAGAAATTTCTTTAATACAGACCATAGGAAGGGCAGCACGGAATGTAAACGGCAAGGTAATAATGTATGCAGACCACATGACTAGAGCTCTGGAAAATGCAATTGGTGAGACTAACAGGCGGCGGAAGATACAAATTGAATATAACAGGAAGAATAATATAACTCCCACAACTATTACTAAGAATATTACAGATATACTCAAAGCAAGCGGTATAAGGTCTAAAAGCAAGCAAAAAGAAGACTTTAAAATAGGGGAGAAAAAGATAAAATATAATGAGTCCAAAATTTTAGACATGGACCCTTCCAGGGTTGCAAACATCCTGGTGGGTCTGGAAGAGGAGATGAACCTGGCAGCCAAGGAAATGAGGTTTGAGGAAGCTGCTGCTATCAGGGATGAAATTAAGAGAATTAAAAAAATTACCAATATTGAGGTTTCCAAGTAATGAAATCTGAAATTTTTATAAAAGGTGCAAGAGAGCATAACTTAAAAAATATAAATTTAAGGATTCCCAGGGAAAAATTTATTGTATTTACAGGGGTTAGCGGATCCGGCAAATCTTCCCTGGCCTTTGATACCATATATGCGGAAGGGCAGAGAAGATATGTTGAATCCCTATCTTCCTATGCAAGGCAATTTTTAGGGCAGATGGAAAAGCCGGACGTAGATTTGATTGAAGGCTTATCTCCTGCGGTATCCATCAACCAGAAAGGGGTATCAAAGAACCCCAGGTCTACAGTGGGAACTATTACCGAAATATATGATTACCTGCGGGTACTGTATGCACAAATAGGGAAGCCTTACTGTTATAATTGTGGTAAGCCTGTTACTAAACAGACAGTAGACCAGATAGTAGAAAGGATACTGGAATTCCCCGAGGGGACGAAATTTATGGTATTGGCCCCTATTATAAGGGGGAGGAAGGGCGAGTACTCAAAAACATTTGAAAATGTTAAAAAGGATGGCTATATACGGGTAAGGGTGGATGGAAAGATTTATGAACTGGATGAAAATTTCAGCCTTAATCTTGATAAAAACAAGAAACATGATATCGAAATAGTGGTGGACAGGCTTAAGCTAAAGGAGGGCATAGGAAAGCGCTTAACTGAGGATATCGAGGCTTCTCTCAAAGAGAGTGGAGGCATAGTCTATATCTACAATGTTGACAGCGGTCAGATAACTACGTTTTCTGAAAATTTCTGTTGCATAGATTGCGGGATTGATTTTGAAGAGCTTACTCCTAGAATGTTTTCCTTTAACAGCCCTTACGGGGCATGCAAGGCATGTAGTGGTTTGGGCTTTAAAAAGGAAGTGGATCCTATGCTTATAGTTGAAAATCCCCAGGAAAGTATTAATGATGGTGCCATCCCTTTTATAAATATGAATTATTCCAATTATTATTCACAAGTTATGCGTAGCCTGGCCGAGGAATATGGTTTTGACCTGGATAAGCCTTTTAAGGACCTGGATAATGATACTAAGAATTTAATCCTTTATGGCACTAATGGTAGGAGGATAAAGGTTAGTTATAGGACCCGGAAGGGTAAATTTAGGTATTATAATATGAAGTTTGAGGGTATTGCTAATAATATAAGCAGGCGTTACCTGGAAGCAGATTCAGAGTACCAGAGAGATAAGTTTGACCGGATGATGAGCAGCAAGCCATGCCGGAATTGCGGAGGGAAGAGGTTGAGACTTGAAAGCTTGGCGGTAAGGATTGCAGATAAGTCCATAGCGGATTTTTGTGAATTGACTATCGATGAAGGTATTGAGTGGTTGCATGCATTAAGGTTGAATGACAGGGACAGGTTAATCGGAAAACGGCTTATAAAAGAAATTAACGAGAGAATGAAATTCTTAAAAGATGTGGGATTGGGTTATTTGACTCTAAGTAGGGAAGCAAGGACTCTTTCCGGAGGAGAGTCCCAAAGAATTAGGCTGGCTACCCAGATAGGCTCCGGGCTGGTAGGGGTGTTGTATATTCTGGATGAGCCCAGTATTGGGCTGCACCAGAGGGATAATAAAAAGCTAATAGATGCTTTAAAGAGGTTAAGGGATCTTGGTAATACTATTATAGTTATAGAGCATGATGAAGAAACTATAAGACAGGCAGACCGTATAGTGGATATTGGCCCTGGAGCAGGAGTGCATGGGGGAAATATTGTATTTAACGGAAAGCTGGAAGATATTTATAATTGCAGCCAATCCATTACCGGAAAATATTTAAAGGGTGAAAAGGTAATACCTTTGCCCAAAACCAGGAGGAAGGGCAGTGGCAAGTCCATTATACTCAAGGGAGCATGTGAGCATAATTTAAAGAATATAGATGTAGCTGTTCCCTTGGGCAAGTTCATAGCAATAACCGGGGTTTCCGGCTCCGGCAAAAGCACCCTTTTAAATGAAACCCTTTACCCGTCACTTTCTAATGCATTGATGAATACCAATTACAGCTGCGGCAAGCATGATTACATAGAAAATTACGATAACCTGGATAAGGTAATTGTAATAGATCAGTCCCCGATTGGAAGGACCCCCAGGTCAAACCCTGCTACTTATACGGGAGTGTTTACTTATATCAGGGAGCTGTTTGCAAAGACTGTTGAAGCCAGGATGAGAGGCTACAAGCCGGGAAGGTTCAGCTTCAACCTGAGGGGTGGAAGGTGTGAAGCCTGTAAGGGTGATGGGGTAGACAAGATTGAGATGCATTTTTTGCCCGATATTTATGTAACCTGTGATGTCTGCAAAGGAAAGAGGTATAATCGGGAAACGCTTGAAATAAAGTATAAAGGTAAAAACATAAGCGATGTGCTTAATATGACTATAGAAGAAGCCATGGCCTTTTTTGAGAACATACCAAAGATTTATAGGAAATTAAAAGTTATAAGCGATGTAGGATTGGGGTATATAGAGTTAGGACAATCTTCTACCACTTTATCGGGGGGAGAAGCCCAGAGGGTTAAGCTCTCTACAGAACTTTCTAAAAGGAGTACCGGCAACACCTTATATCTTCTGGACGAGCCCACCACAGGATTGCATTTTGATGACATAAACAAGCTTCTGGGGGTTTTAAATAAACTGGTTGATGCTGGCAATACGGTTATGGTAATTGAGCACAACCTTGATGTCATAAAAACAGCTGACCATATAATTGATTTAGGGCCAGAGGGCGGCCATGCTGGTGGAAGAATTATAGCTGAAGGTTCTCCAGAAGAAGTTGCCCAGAAAAAGGACTCTTATACAGGTAAATTCCTGGTAAGATATGGCAAATGCAATTTAGAAAAACAGATGGCATAGGCATGAAAAAGGAAAAGGTAAAAGAATATTTAAATCTACTTCCCCACAGGGAAGGTGTTTACATTTTTAAAAATAAGAAGGATAAAATTATCTATATAGGAAAGGCAAAGGATTTAAACAAGAGGATTAGAAGCTATTTTCAAAACAAGAAGAATTATGGGCTGCAGGATTACAAAACAAACTTATTTTTTGAAAAAATAAATAAGATAGATTATATAGTGACTGATAGTGAGGTTGAAGCATTAATACTTGAAAGTAATTTAATAAAAAAAAACAGGCCCCAATATAATGTAGAGCTTAAAGATGATAAATCTTATCCCTTTATTGTTATTACGGAAAAAGAAAATTTCCCCAGGGTTTTTTTGACCAGAAACAGGAATATAAGGGGGGCTAAGTATTTTGGCCCCTATACAAATGTTAGGGCAGCCAGGAAAGTTCTGGAGGTGCTGAGAAAAACATTTAAGATAAGGGACTGTAAAAAAAGTAGACCTGGCAAGGGTAAAAATATTCCCTGTCTGAACTATCATATTAATTTATGCAGCGCCCCGTGTGTGCAAGAGATAAACAGGGAAGAATACAGGGAAAATATAGAATATGTAAGCATGTTCCTGAAAGGAAAGGATAGCTCAATTAGAAAAAAGCTTTTGGCGGATATCAAAAAGTTATCCAGGCAGGAAAAGTTTGAAGACGCTGCAGTTCAAAAGGAAAAACTTGAAAGCATCAGCAAGCTTTACCAGAGCCAGAAAATAGTTATAGGGGGTGAAAATACCTGGGATGTCCTTGGTTTTAGTAAGAAAGGGGATATGTCTGCGGTAAGCTATTTCTCTTACCGGAATGGGGAATTGGCAGTAGTTAATAATTTTTTAATTGAAAATGTAGATTATATGGAAGCGCCGGAGATTATTTACGGCTTTATAATGAAATATTATAAAGACATAAATAATATGCCTTCAATTATTTATATTCCCGAAGGCATTCCTGAAATTAATAGCTTGGAAGAATGGATTAAAGAAGAAAAGGGTAGGAAAATAAAGATTAAAGTTCCAAAATCCGGGGACAAGAAAAATATAATGGAGATGGCAGCCAGGAATGCCAGCCTGTATATTGACAAGAAAAGGTTTGAAAAAGATACTGGTCATAGTGATGCATACAAGGGTTTGATAAAGCTACAAAAAATTCTAGGTCTAAAGAATATACCAAGGAGAATGGAATGCTATGATATTTCAAATTTAGGTCATTCTTTTCCTGTAGGGTCCATGGTGGTTTTTGAAGATGGAGCTCCCTTGAAAAAAAACTACAGGCATTTTAAAGTAAGGGAGGTGCCTGGCCAGGATGATTACAGGATGATAGAAGAAGTTTTGATAAGGAGACTTAAATATCTTGAAGGGGCTAGCCTTGATATCGAAAACAGTTTTTACATAAAACCTGATTTAATAATTATTGACGGTGGAAAAGGCCAGTTCAGCACAGCAAGTAGGTTGCTGGAGGGCAGGGGATTGGATGATATTGATTTAATCAGTATTGCAAAGAAAGAGGAAAAAATATTTTGCACAAAATATTTGCAGGGGATAAGATTGAATCTGGATGAAAATTACATGCGTATAATTATTAAAATTAGGGATGAGGCGCACAGGTTTGCAGTTAGTTACCATAAGAAGCTTAGGGGTAAATACATGACGGCTTCTTTGCTGGATAATATCAAGGGCATAGGGGAAAAGAAAAAAAATTATATAATGCAGACAATTAAGGGAATAAATGAGCTAAGGAATAGCTCTATAGAAGAATTAATGAATATTAAGGGGATTAGCTATAGGGATGCTAAAAATATTTATAATTTTCTCCATAAATAGGGGCAGGTGTTTTTATTGCTCAGGTGGTTTCTAGATTGGGTTATAATGACATTTTCAATTGCAGTTGCCTCTTATTTTCTCCCCTTTATATATATAACCGGGGGTACAGTATGGGACAAATTCAAAATTGCTTTTTTGGCAGGGCTGCTTTTGGGTCTATTTAATACTTTTATAAAGCCTATTGTAAAAATACTGTCTCTTCCCATAAATATCTTAACTTTAGGCTTATTTAATATTATTATTAATGCAGGAATATTATGGGCTGTTGATTATTTTATAGAGGGCCTTAAGGTTACTGGCTTTTGGGGTTATGTCTGGAGTTCATTGGTTATTAGTATAATAAGCATAGTGTTAGCTAAAATAATATATTATGAAAGAAGAAACAGAGGAAAAACTAAATAAGTATGACATCAAACTTATAATAATTACAGGCTTGTCCGGGGCTGGAAAGACAGAAGCATTAAATTATTTTGAGGATGCAGGCTATTACTGCATTGACAATTTGCCTGCTAATTTGCTCTTAAACATTGTAGATTTTTTCTCTGCCAAGAATAAGAAGGTTAAAAAGATCGCTGTTGCCATTGATCTCAGGAGCGGATTTTTCTTTGATGAAATTTACCAGTCTGTTGATAAGTTGAAAGAAAGAGGAGTAGATTGCAGGATACTTTTCCTGGAGGCTTCAAAGAATATACTCATGAAGAGGTATTCCCTTACTAGAAGAAAGCATCCTTTAGTGGAAAATGGTGATATTGGCAGCGGCATAGAAAAAGAAATAGAGAAGATGTACAATCTGAGGGAAATTTCGGATGTGATTATAGATACTACCTTGCTCAACCCGAAAGAACTCAGGATAACCATATCGGATAGGATGATGGGCAAGTCAGAAAAGAGCAAGCTATTACAGATAGCATTGGTCTCTTTTGGTTATAAATACGGTTTGCCTGAAAATGTTGATTTGGTCATTGATGTTAGGTTCCTCCCTAACCCCTTTTATAATGAAGACCTGAAGGCTTTAAACGGCCGGAACAGGGAGGTGGTAGACTTTGTTTTATCCAGGGAGGAAACCAAGAAATTTTTAAGGCTGTTTGAAAAGATGCTAGATTTCCTGATACCTAATTATATTGCTGAAGGTAAGAGTTATCTGGGTATTGGAATTGGCTGTACCGGGGGTAAGCACCGGTCAGTGGTTTTGTCTGAAAAAATATATGATTACCTAAAGTTAAAAGGGTATTTAGTAAAAATGTCTCATAGAGACATAGAAAAAGAATAGTAAAATATTAATTGTTTTTTAAAATTAATGAATTACTATATAATTTTTTTAAATAGTTAAAAATATCTTTTAAATTTGCAGTAAATTTGCTAAAATTTCCTAATTTGCTTACAAGGGTAAAACTATGGAGTGTATTATAAAAAGGATATAAGGAGGAATAATGTCAATAAAGGTTGGAATTAATGGGTTTGGAAGGATAGGAAGGCAAACGTTTAGGTCTGCTTTGAAATATGATAAACAAAAAGAAGTGGACTTTGTGGCAATCAATGATTTAACTGATGCTTCTACGCTTGCGCATCTTATAAAATATGATTCTGTTTATGGGATTTTGGATGAAGAAGTTAGAACAGAGGGAGATTCCCTGGTTGTAGGCGATAGGAAAATGAAAGTCCTTTCCGTAAAAGACCCAGCAGAGCTCCCATGGGGGGACATGGATGTTGATATAGTGCTTGAATCAACCGGTATATTCAGAAAAAGAGAAGACGCCCAAAAACATCTAGATGCAGGTGCAAAAAAAGTTATTGTTTCAGCGCCCATGAAAGGTGAAGGAGCAGACATTACCCTGGTATTAGGTGTTAACCAGGACTCATATGATAAAGAAAAACATAATATTATCTCTAATGCTTCCTGTACCACCAATGGTCTTGCACCAGTTTGTAAAGCAATAAATGATGCGTTTGGGATTGAAAATGGATTTATGACTACAGTCCATGCTTACACCAATGACCAGAAGTTGCTGGATTTACCCCACAAGGACTTAAGGAGGGCAAGGGCTGCTGCCATGTCATCTATTCCTACTTCAACTGGCGCTGCAAAAGCAATTGGCTTGGTAATACCTGAACTGGATGGCAAGTTTGACGGTCTTGCTTTAAGGATACCGGTTCCTGTTGGCTCTATAATTGATCTGGTAATGAATTTAGGGGAAGATGTTTCAGTAGAAGAAATAAATGCGGCAGTTAAAAAAGCTTCAGAGCAACCGAATTTTGAAGGTATACTTAAGTATTCGGAAGAGCCTTTAGTGTCTGTGGATATTGTGGGCGATCCTTATTCATCAATTTTTGATGCTCCAAGCACCATGAAGGTGGGAAACTTGGTTAAGGTTATGACTTGGTATGATAATGAATGGGCTTATTCTTCCAGGTGCTTTGATTTATTCAAATTTTTGATGAAATAAATAAAAAATAATAGTTTTAAAATAACCGGGGCTTATGTCCCGGTTATTTAATTAAAAATAGGCGGTGGAAATGTTTAATAAAAAAACCATTGAAGACATTGATGTTAAGAGGAAAAAGGTAATAGTTAGAGTTGACTATAATGTGCCCCTGGATGAAAACCAGGCGGTTACTGATAATACCAGGATAAAATTGTCACTGGATACTATAAAGTATTTACTGGATAAACAGGCAAAAATTATATTAATGTCCCACCTGGGAAGGCCCAAAGGAAAAGTTGTAGAGGAATTGAGGCTTGACCCTGCAGCAAGGGAGCTGGAAAAATTGACTAGCAGGAAAGTTAAAAAATTTGACCAGACATTTTCAGAAGAAATAAAAAATTATATAGACAATGAGATGGAATATGGGGATATTGTATTGCTGGAAAACCTGAGGTTTGATCCTGGGGAGAAGTCAAATGATCCTGCTTTTTCTAAATCATTGGCTTCGCTGGCAGAAATTTATGTAAATGATGCATTTGGTGCGGCACACCGTGCCCATGCTTCAGTTGCCGGTGTATCCAAACATTTACCGGCTGTGGCAGGTTTCCTGCTTCATAATGAGGTAAGCACACTCACTTCACTGCTTGAGTCTCCTAAAAGACCATTTTTAGCCATATTGGGAGGCAGCAAAGTTTCTGATAAGCTCCAGGTTATAAGGAATTTATTAAGCAAGGTAGATAGCCTTATACTTGGTGGCGGCATGAGCTATACATTTTTTAAGTCTAAAGGGTTTGAGATAGGAAAATCCATTTGCGAAGAAGACCAGGCAGGCTATGCCAAAGAAATGCTTAGGCTGGCAGAAAAAAATAATGTCAATTTTTTACTACCCATAGACAATGTTATAGCTAGTGAGTATGACAAAGATGCGGATAAAAAAGTAGTGCCTGTACAATCTATTCCCATAGACTGGATGGGCCTGGATATAGGGGATAAAAGCGTAGAGCTATTTGAAAAAGAAATAGCAAAATCAGAAACAATTTTCTGGAATGGCCCAATGGGAGTATTTGAATGGGAAAAGTTTGAAAATGGAACAAAAAATATTGCCAAGGCTATTGCAAAAAGCTCTGCGGTAACTGTAATTGGAGGCGGGGATACCCTGGCAGCTATCAAAAAATATAATTTATCCGGTAAGTTTTCACATGTTTCTAGCGGTGGTGGAGCTTCAATGGAACTAATGGAAGGCAAGCAGCTACCAGGTGTTGCTGCATTAATGGATAAATAGAAAAAAGGAAAGGATGATTTTGATGAGAACCCCTTTTATTGCGGGTAATTGGAAAATGAATATGACCCATATAGAGGCAATTCAATTTTTTGATGATTTTAAATTTAAGTATGAGAATAAGAATAATTGCGAAGTTGCTTTTTGTCCGCCATTTACGGCATTGAGGGCAGTGGGCACAGTAATAGAGGGAGATAAAATAGAGGCAAAATTAGGCGCACAAAATATGTATTTTGAGGAGAGTGGCGCTTATACGGGTGAAATTTCTCCTAAAATGCTTAAGGCCCTAAATGTGGAATACGTTATATTGGGCCATAGTGAAAGGCGGGAGATTTTTAATGAGAAAGATTCTGGCATCAATAAAAAAATAAAAGCCGCATTCGCCAATGGACTGAAACCAATATTATGTATTGGGGAACAGCTTGAGATAAGGGAAAGCGGTGAGGAAGAAAAATATGTTTTAGGGCAGCTTGAGAATTGCCTTACAGGTATAGGGGAACAGGATATAGTAAACCTTACTGTTGCTTATGAGCCAATATGGGCTATAGGTACGGGGAAAACTGCTACTGCTGAAGATGCAAATAATATGTGCGGGGCTATCAGGAAGAAATTAGGTGAACTTTACAGCAAGGATGCGGCAGAGAAAATAAGGATACAATACGGAGGCAGTGTTAAACCCCATAATATATCAGAGCTTATGGCTATGTCAGATATTGACGGGGCATTAGTTGGCGGAGCAAGCCTGAATGCCGATGATTTTATAGCTATTATTAATTATTAAGTTTTTTTATAACCTTTTAGATAATCCATATAAGAAAGGTTGAGAGGATATTTTTGGTTAAAAAAGAGGTAAAAAAACCCGTCTGCTTAATTATTTTAGACGGTTGGGGCTTGTCTGAAAAAAAGAAGGGAAATGCAATTAATTTGGGCAAAACTCCAAATATGGACAGTTATTATAATATATATCCCAATACCAGGCTTAAAGCTTCTGGGGAAGCTGTAGGTCTGCCTGAAGGGCAGATGGGCAATTCTGAAGTTGGCCACCTTAATATTGGCTCTGGGAGAATTGTTTATCAGGAATATACTAGGATAAATAAGGCTATTAAAGAGGGCAGTTTTTTAAAAAACAAATTCCTTAACAAAGCGGTCAAAGAAACAAATAAGAATAACAGCTCTCTCCATTTAATGGGCTTAGTTTCTGATGGTGGGGTGCATAGTCATTTAAACCACTTGAAAGCATTAATTGAGCTTGCCGAAAAAGGAGGGGTAAAGCACTTATATATTCATGCTTTCCTTGACGGAAGAGATGTCCCTCCCAGGAGCGCAGTGCCTTATCTAAAAGAATTGAATAAGTTCTTGTCCGCCCACGGTAATGTGGGAGAAATAGCTACAGTGAGCGGGCGCTATTATGCAATGGATAGGGATAACCGCTGGGATAGGACCAAAAAAGCTTATGATGTCCTGGTTTACAGGAATGGAAAAGAGTTTGAGAGTGCAGAAAAACTGGTAGAAGCCTCTTATGAAAATGATATTGATGATGAATTTGTCATACCGGGCAAGGTTAAGGTTTCAGATGATGAGAAGGCTAAAATAAAGGATGGGGATTCTATAATATTTTTTAATTTCAGGCCTGACAGGACAAGACAGCTTACCAGAGCTTTTATAAGCAAGGATTTTGATAAATTTGACAGGGGGAAAAGGCCTCCCACGGTATTTTTTGTTTGCATGACCCAGTATGACAAAAATTTTGAAGCCCCCATAGCCTTTCCGCCTAAAAAGATTACAAATACTTTGGGTGAAGTGCTCGCACTCCATAGTTTAAGGCAGTTGAGGATTGCAGAGACTGAAAAGTATGCCCATGTCACCTTCTTTTTTAACGGAGGCGTTGAAAAGTCTAATGAAGGGGAAGACAGGATACTTATACCCTCCCCTAAGGTGGCAACCTATAACCTAAAACCGGAAATGAGTGCTTATGAGGTTACGGATACGGTAATAAAAGAAATTGAAAAGCGGTTATATGATGTAATAATTTTAAATTATGCTAACCCGGATATGGTAGGGCATACCGGATTTTTAGATGCAGCTATAGCAGCTGTGGAAGTTGTTGACCAATGTGTTGGTAGGGTAGTAGATAAAATAAATGAAATAGGGGGAGTTGCATTAATTACTGCAGACCACGGCAATGCTGAGGAGATGGTTGACTTTAAGGGTGGAGGAACAATTACCAAACATACAATTTCAATGGTTCCATTTATTATAATAGATGATAGAATAGAAAGCCTGAGAAAAATGGACAAAGGAAGGGAATGCATGTTGTGCGATATTGCACCCACTATCCTGGATTTCTTAAATATAGGGAAGTCAAAAGAAATGACAGGGATTTCCTTGTTGCCTGAAGATTATTAAAAATATTTTTATTATTAGCTTTTTTTGTTAAAATATGGATTTGATAAGAAAAAAAAGGAAGGTTTTATAGATGGGTTCAGTTTTATTGAATATTTTGTATGGAATACATATAATGGCATGTCTTGGAGTTATCTTGTTTATTCTGCTTCATAGCGGAAAAGGGGGCGGAATTACAGGGTTGTTTTCAGGAATGGTTGAGACTTTTGACGGTTCCGGAATAGTGGAGAAAAACCTGGATAGGATAACTTTGGGACTGGGAATAGTGTTTGCTATAACAACAATATTGTTGTTTATATTATTGTAAATTCATAAGATTATCTAAGGGGGAAAGGAGGTTATTTAAGGAATAGTCTTGTATAGTATTTTTGATAAAAGGAGGATAAATGA
>JBNJCV010000028.1:0-19029 GCA_051744245.1 Actinomycetota bacterium
GGTATGGACCCTGACGTTTACATGGCTAGAGCAGTGGATAAAAACCTAAGCGGGGGAGAAAGGAAGAAGATAGAGCTTGCATCCATTTTAGCCATAGAGCCAGAGGTGGTAATACTTGATGAGCCTGACTCAGGAATTGATGTTGCTTCACTTCAAAATATATTTGATGCAATGAAATACCTTAAAAAAAACGGGGCTACAATAATTTTAATTACCCATTCCCTGGAAGTACTTAAGCAGGCAGAAAATGCCTTCCTTCTCTGCTGCGGGACAGTCCTAAGGGAGGGTAATATAGAAAAAATCGGGAAATACTTTGAAAACAAGTGCATACCTTGCGACCATAAAAATAAGCCGGAACAGAATGGAGAGCAGCTATGAGCGTAGACCAGTTAATTAAAGAAGCAAACATCCATACCGCAATTCATGATAAAAATACTGCAAGGCTGGTTATAAATAAGGATAAGATAATAGATACTAACGAAGTAGAAGGCTTAAAAGTTAAGGCCAGGGAAATAAAAGACGGGATAGATATAGATATAAAACTTGAGAAAAATACCGTGGTGGAAAATCCGGTACATCTCTGTTTTGGGGTAACCCATAAAAAAGCGGTACAAAAAATTATAATAAATATTGATATTGGAGAAAATTCTAAAATTGATATTTTTTCCCATTGTGTTTTTCCTAATGCGGTAGACGTTAAACATATTATGGATGGGAAAATAAAAATTGGAAAGAACGCTCACTACTCTTATACAGAAAAGCATATCCACAGCGAAGAAGGGGGAATTACAGTTATCCCCAAAGCAAGGATAATCCTGGAAGAAAATGCCAGACTAAAAACATTATTTGAGCTTATAAAGGGCAGAGTGGGAAGCATCGATATAGATTATGAGACTACCTGTAAGGAAAACTCGGTAATGGAAATGACTGCAAAAATTGATGGTAAGGGCGATGATGTTATTAAGATAAGGGAGGCTGGTAACCTAATTGGAAAGTGGTCCAGAGGGGTTTTAACTTCCAAGGTTGCAGTCAGGGATAATGCCAACGCAGAAATTTATAATAAGCTGGTAGCCACTGCAGAATATGCAAGGGGTCATGTAGATTGCAAGGAAATAATACAGGGAAACGGTGTTGCCAGTGCCATCCCTATAGTAGAAGTGAGCAACCCAAAGGCTCATATCACTCATGAAGCTTCAATTGGCAGTGTGGATTCAAAGCAGTTGCAGACCCTAATGTCAAGGGGTTTAAGTGAAGATAGAGCGGTGGAATTAATTATTGAGGGCTTATTAAGCTAGCTATTTTTTTTATGTGCGCAGGAGTACTACCGCAGCAAGCACCTATAATTGAAGGCTTGTATTGTAAGTATTCTTTTATATTTTCAGCCATAATATCTTCCGATTCCTTATAGGTTGTTTTGCCGTTTTCCAGTACCGGCATTCCTGCATTTGGCTGGAACATAAGCCTGGCTTCAGGATCAGATTCCCTCATTTCTCTGATAATTTTTAGCATTAGTTTAGACCCAAGGCTACAATTAGCGCCCACAATATCAGCTCCTCTTTCTTGAAGGATTTTGGTTGCATTGCTTGCTTTTGTGCCCATCATGGTTACAGCATTTTCTCCAAAAGTAAGGGTGCATGCTATGGGAATATTTTTATCTACATTCTTTACAGCTTCTATGGCAGCAGATGCTTCATTTATATCCATTATGGTTTCAATTAATATAAAATCTATACCCTCCATAAGAGCTTCTATCTGTTTAGAGAATAATTCTACTGCCTGTCCATATCCTATGTTTCCTGCCGGCTCTAGAAGTTTTCCAAGTGGCCCTATATCCCCTGCAATAAAGATTTTTTCCCCATTTTCTTGTTTGGTGTATCTTTTAAAGGCTTCTTTTACAGCTAAAACTGCATTCTTATTTATTTCTTCTATGTCTTTTTCGAGCTTGCAGGATTTAAGCTTTACTGGATTGGCCCCAAATGTATTTGTCTGGATAATATCTGAGCCTGCTCTCAGGTATCCTAAATGTATGCCTATAACTTTTTCTATTTGTTTTTCGTCAAGATTAAGGGAATCTGGACAAGCTGAGATACCCATATCCTGGAGCATGGTTCCCATTGCACCATCTCCAAGTAAAATTTTTTTATTTATTGCTCCTAAAAGGGATTCTTCTGTCATTTGTTTCTTCTTTTCCACTTGCTCTTTTTAAGCATTTTCTTATGCTTCTTTTTTCTCATTTTCTTTTTTCTCTTTTTTATAATAGAACTCATTTTTTCTCCTGTTTTATTTTGTTTATTATATTATATTTACATTTAGCTGAAAATGAAATTATACCAGAATAGTCAAGCATAAGTAAGGTTAATCTACCATTTTATTGGCTTAAAATGGGTAAACGGGTTAAATAAAATAATTTCCCAAAATATGTTGACATACTATATGTTGTGTATTAGTATTTAAACATGCACTATATATTACATTTTATTATAATTCTATAAGAAATAATTAAAAGGGCGGATGCCTCTTTATAATATAGATATTTTCAATGTATTTAATTTTTCTAGGGGAATTAACTATGGATAAAATTAAGAAAACTGACAGCTATTATCTAAAAAAAGAAATCAATTTAACAGAAAATGCTATTAAGGTTCTTGAAAGGAGATACTTAAAAAGAGATCAGAAAGGCCAGCTTTTAGAGGAACCCAGGGACATGTTTGTAAGGGTAGCAAAAAATATTGCTTCTGCTGAAAGTAATTATGTCAAAAGCGGAGAAGAAATTAAACAGATTGAAAGAAAATTTTTTGATATAATGGCGGATCTGGATTTTCTACCTAATTCCCCAACTCTGATGAATGCTGGAAAAGAACTCCAGCAATTGGCCGCTTGTTTTGTTCTGCCGGTAGGCGATTCCATGGATGAAATTTTCCAGGCTTTAAAGGAAACAGCCTTGATACAGAAATCTGGCGGGGGGGTTGGTTATTCTTTTTCAAGCATAAGGCCAAAGAATGATGTGGTACTTACCACCAAGGGAGTATCCAGCGGACCTATTTCATTTATGACTGTATTTAATGCGGCCACTGATACTATAAAGCAGGGCGGAACCAGGAGGGGCGCCAATATGGGTATACTCAGGGTGGACCATCCAGATATATTAGAATTTATTACTTCAAAGGAAGACAGCAGTAAATTAAATAATTTTAATATTTCGGTTGGAGTTACCGAATCTTTCATGAAAGCAGTAGAGAGTGGAAGTGATTACGAGGTTATAAATCCGAGGACAAAAGAAGTAGTTGATAAATATAATGCGGGGGAAGTATTCCAAAAGATTGTAAAGAATGCTTGGCAAAATGGGGACCCCGGAATAATATTTTTAGATAGGCTAAACAAAGATAACCCCACCCCGGATGTTGGCCAGATTGAGAGCACCAATCCGTGCGTAACTGGAGATACCCTCATATCTACAGATAAGGGCCTTATAAAAGCAAGCGACTTGCATGAAAAAATTTCTAAGGGGCAGCACGGTGGCCTGCTTTTTGATAGAAGGGCTTTGGATTATAAGGCAAATGGTAGTTTTAAATATTCAAATTTTGAAGTTTTTGAAGGCAAGAATATTAAATCGTGGTATAGGGGCAAAAAAGAGGTTTACCGTTTGGTTACTGAATCAGGGTATGAATTAGATGCCACCGGGGATCATAAAGTACTTACAGAAAAAGGATATGTAAGAATTAAAGACCTTAAAATGGATGAAAAGGTATTGATACAGCCATTTGGCTATTTCAATATTGGCAAAGAAACAGTAAAAGATGGTGATATTAATTCTTTAAATAATTTTACAAGCAAGAAAAAACTTAATCTACCGGAACGTTGGACTAAAGAATTAGGGGAAGTGTTAGGCTGGCTGGTAGGTGACGGAAGCCTTGCTGATGATAGAGTAGGCTTTACCTTTGGTAAAGAGGATATAAATGTTTGTAAATATTTAAATGGGATAATTAAGAATTGGCATAATTTCAAGTTAAAAGAAATAATACGGGAAAATGGTGTTATACACCTATCCTATCATTCAAAAGGTTTTATCAGGTTTTTTAAACAATTAGGAATCGAAGCAAAAAGTTCACCTCATAAGAAAGTCCCAGATACCCTTTTCGATGCACCTAAAGAAGCAACTGTAGGATTTTTGAGAGGAGTTTTTAGTTCTGGTGGCAACATTGATTATCCTGATGGAACAATAAAGCTATCATCTTTTTCCAGGGAATTATTAAAGGGCATACAGATTTTGCTTTTGAATGTAGGGATAAAATCCCGTATATTGAGCAGAAAATATTCTTTTTCACAAAATTTTACATATGCAAGTAAAAATTATGAATCCGATATTGAAAATCATTATGAATTGTTTATATGCGGAGGCATATCAAAAAAGGTGTTTAAAAAGGAAATTGGCTTTTTAAATTACAGCAAACAAAAAGTTTTAGATAGTCTTGAGTATGGGGATTTTTCAAACAAGCTAGAGTCTAACCAATTTATAGATAAAGTTAAAGAAGTATTCTATCTGGGCAAGAAGGACGTTTATGACTTTAATGAGCCGGTTAGCAATTCCTATATTGCAAATGGCATAGTAGTAAAAAATTGTGGCGAACAACCTCTTTTACCATATGAGGCATGTAACCTGGGCTCAATTAATTTATCCCACATGGTAAAAGAAGAAGCAGGCAAAAAGGCGATAGATTATGAAAAGTTAAAAGAAACTGTACATGTCTCAGTTAGATTCCTGGATGATGTTATTGATATGAGCAGGTATCCCTTGGATAAAATTAATGAAATGGTAAAAAACAACAGGAAGATTGGACTGGGAGTTATGGGGTTTGCAGATATGCTTATATTGCTAGGCATTCCTTACAATAGCGAGGAAGCCCTAGAACTAGCTGGGGAGGTTATGAGTTTTATACAGGATGAATCAAAGAGGGCTTCAAAAAACCTGGCCAAGGAAAGAGGTCCATTCCCCAATATAAAGGGAAGCGTCTACGATAGCCCGGATGAGGAGCCTGTTAGAAACGCTACCACAACCACCATTGCTCCAACTGGAAGCTTAAGTATTATTGCCGGATGTTCTAGTGGAATAGAGCCTATTTTTGCTGTGTCCTTTACTAAGAATGTGATGGACAATGACAAGCTGGTGGAAGTAAATCCTTATTTTGAAAATATTACAAAAAGTGAAGGTTTTTACTCCAAAGAACTAATGGAGAAAATAGCAGAAAACGGAAGCCTGGACGGAATTGAAGAAGTACCCCAGCGGTACAGGAGAATATTTATGACTGCCCACCAGATAAGTCCTGTCTGGCATGTGAGGATGCAAGCGGCTTTCCAAAAGTTTGTAGAAAATGCTGTATCAAAAACCGTAAATTTTCCCAATAGTGCAACGGAGAAAAATGTGGAAGACGTGTACATGCTTGCATACAGGTTAGGGTGCAAGGGTATAACCATCTATAGGGATGGAAGCAGGGATACCCAGGTATTAAAAGTAGAGGGCAAAAAAAAGGAAGGAAAAGAAACAGCAGAGACAGAAGCATATACAGGTAAAATAATACCGAGACCCCGTCCAGAAGTTACTGAGGGGATGACTAAAAAATTTGTTATTGGAGGCTGTGGGAAATTATATGTAACAGTCAACTCAGACGAGCATGGGATTTGTGAGGTATTTACCAATACCGGAGAGGAAGGGTGTTCTGCCCTCACTGAGGCTATAGGAAGATTAATCAGTATTGGTATTAGGGCTGGAATTGAAATAGACTCGATACAAAAACAGCTTGAAGGGATAAGATGCATAACCTGCATTGCAGACAATAAAACCCATGTCCTTTCCTGCCCGGATGCGATAGGTAAGGCTATAGAATTTTACCTGAAGGGCATCAATAAATTTGACCTGGATGTCAAGGGCGGCCCTAAATCAGTTATGATTTGCCCTGAAGAGAATTGCGGGGGCATTATGGAACCCGAGGGTGGTTGCTATGTTTGCAGGAATTGCGGTTATTCCAAATGCTCTTAAGGGGTAAGTTTTTCTAAAGCCGACCTGTATACATTAAAATCGCTTTCAGAAAACAGGGCAAACCTTACCAACCTTATATCCTGGTTTTCTTTAAGGTATTCAATTACTGAAGATAGGGCAATATCGGCCGCTTCCTCTACGGGATAACCAAATGCCCCGGTACTAAGGGAAGGAAAAGATATGCTGCCTATTTTATTCTCTGATGCTAATTTTAAGCTATTTATATAACTTTTTTTTAAGTTTACTGGGTCTTGCTTTGATCCGCTGTATACTGGTCCAACCGTATGGATGACATATTTTGCTGGCAACCTGTAACCCTTGGTTATCTTTGCTTCTCCAGTGTCGCAGCCACCTAAAGTCTTACATTCCTTCCATAGGTCTGGACCAGCTGCCCTGTGAATTGCACCTGCCACCCCACCGCCTGGAGCTAGCTGCTTGTTTGCAGCATTAACTACTGCATCTGTATCCTGTTTTGTAATATCACCAATTACTAGCTCAAGGGTAGAATTGCCTATATTGTAATTATATTTTGCCATATTAACCTCCTAAATTTGATGCCTTTACAACTATTATAGCAATTAAAATAGTTATTATTAAAATTGAAAATATTTTTTAAAATTTTATAAAATAAGATAAAATATTAAATAAACCTTGGATAAAAATTTAATAAAAATTCTACCATTTATTATAATATAATAGGTAAATAATCTCTGGAGGTGGAGGAGATAGTAGTACTATCGAAGGGGCAGTTTAACCTAAAAACTGAACCCCGGCTGCTGGAGAAAGACTTAAAAAAAGAAGTACTTATAGGAGTGCTTGATTTAGGGACGACTTCGGTCAGGTTTCTAATATTCAGGCTGGATGGTTCCATACATTCGCAGTCTTTTGAACCCATAAAACAGGTTTATCCCAGATCCGGCTGGGTCGAAGAAGATCTTGAAGAAATCTGGGAAAAGACTAAATTAGCCATAAACAAGGCTATTGAAAAAGGTGAAGTAAACCCCAGAAACATCTTAGCTATTGGTATTACCAACCAGAGGGAATCTGTGGCTTTTTGGGAGAAGGATAGCGGGATGCCTTGTTCTAACTTGATTGTATGGCAGGACAGGAGGACAGCACATAAATGCAGGCAGCTAAAAGAGGAAGGGTATGAGAATATTGTTAAGCAAAAAACAGGGCTCACCATTGACCCTTATTTTTCAGCTACAAAGATTGAATGGGCCCTTGAGAATAATCCTGATATAAAAAATTTGGCAGAAACGGGAAAGCTTGCTTTTGGAACTGTGGACAGCTTTATAATTTTTAAGTTAACCGGAAAGCATCTTACGGATTACTCTAATGCCAGCAGGACCTTGCTATTTAATATTTCCAACCTCTGCTGGGATGATGAATTGTTGGAAATATTTAATGTTCCTAAAAAAATATTACCAAAAGCTCTTCCCTGTTATGGGAATGGGATTTTCGGAAAAACTAAACTGGGTTCCCCATTTAGGTCTGAAATTCCAATTTGCTGTGTGTTTGGAGACCAGCAGGCAGCATTATTTGGACATAGATGTTTTAACAAAGGGGATATAAAAGCCACTTTTGGTACAGGCTCTTTTATTATGGTAAACACAGGCAAGGAAAAAATTATAAGCAACAACGGCCTTCTATCAACTATATTTTATGATAACGGCAGAGAAACTTTGTATGCCTTAGAAGGTTCAATTTATAATACTGGCAGTGTTTTTCAATGGCTCAAGGAGGGCTTGGGAATAATTGAAAGTTATGATGAAATAGAAAAACTGGCTGCGGATATAAGCTATCAAAAAGATCTGTTTATGGTTCCTGCATTTACAGGTATGGGAGCCCCTTTTTGGGATCCTTATGCCAGGGGGCTAATTATCGGAATAACCAGGGCTACCTCAAAAAATGAGATTGTAAAGGCGGCAGTAGACTCAATGGGCTACCGGACAGTAGATGTTATAAAGGCTATAAAGAAAGATGCTGAAATCAATATAAGCCAATTAAGCATTGATGGGGGAGTTACCAGGAACGAACTTTTCTGCCAGGTGCTTGCAGATCTTAGCGGAATTAAGATAAAGAAATTTGATACAGAAGAAATAACTTCTATGGGAGCCATGTACGGGGCTGCTATTGGTGTTGGAGTATGGAACGGGCCGGCAGAGGTTAAGGATAATAGTAGTTTTAAGCAATACTCCCCCCAAATAAGCAAAAAGTCGAGGGAAGAGCTATACTCCGCCTGGGGGAAAGCAGTTGCCAGGGCCAGGAACTGGTCCAAAGACTAAAAAAATTTCTAATTCCTTAAAGGCTTTTGGTACTTATCAAATAACTTTTTCTATAATCTTACCTGTAAATACTTATAGATAGTTTAGCTGGCAGCTGGGGTTAGGTATTTAAAAAACTATAATTTATTTTTTTTTGAATAAAGTATATTTTGATTGTAAGGTTTATTGAATATGAGCAAGGGAATTATCAAAACTGATATTGCTATTATAGGGGCAGGCATTATAGGCTGCGCTATTGCCAGAACTCTGAGCAAATATAGTAAAAAAGTGGCAGTAATTGAAAAAGAAGCTGATGTCGGGTGGGGAACTACCAAAGCCAATAGTGGAATTCTCCATGCTGGATATGCTGGTGAAGCTGGTAGCCTGAAGTTGAAGTTGTCACATAAGGGCAACAAGCTTTTTAGAAAGAATGCCCAGGAGCTTGGTATACAGGTAAAGAATATAGGTTCCCTGGTAAATACAATTGATAAAAAAAATATTGGCCAATTGGAAGAGCTGTACAGGCAGGGAAAAGAAAATGGCCTAATAGATATAGCCATAATAGAGGGCAAAGGAAAAATAAGGGAGATGGAACCCAGGATATCAAAAAAGGTCTGTGCTTCACTTTATGCTGGGGATTCCTGCATAGTTTCTCCTTATGGGGCAGCAATAGCCCTGCATGAGAATGCAGCTGCAAATGGTATAGATTTTTTGTTTGAAAATGAGGTAAAGAGTATAAATTTTTCCGGAAATTTTTTTATAAATACAGGAAAATATATTTTAGAGTCAGAATATATTATAAATGCTGCAGGCATTTATTCAGATGAGGTTGCTTCAATGATTGGTGATGCAAGCTTTGGTATACAGCCCATAAAGGGGCAATACTATCTTTTAGATAAAGAAACCTTTGGGTTTGTAAACCATATAAATTTTCCTGTAACTAAAGGTAGGGCCAAAAAATCTAAAGGCATACTCCTAACTCCTACAGTTGATAAAAATTTGCTGGTTGGCCCCAACTATGTGGAAGCAGAGAAAGGGGATGTCTCTACAGATGCTAGGAGCTACCGTGAAATTAAGGAGAAAGCCAGCAAGTATTTTACTGGTATTCCTTTTGGAAAAGTTATTGCCAGCTTTTCAGGGCTGAGAGCAGTATCGGATACCAATGATTTTATAGTTTCTCCTTCCCCTGCTAACCATAAATTCATAAATGTTGCAGGGATCCAGTCACCAGGCCTGACTTGTGCATTTTCTATTTCTGAAATGGTTGTAGACCTGCTAAAAGAAACAGGGGTAGAATTTAACAGTAACAAATCCTTTAACCCCTTAAGGAAGGCAGTTATAGAATTTAACCAGCAGGATATGGAAAAGAGCAAAAGACTTTATGGCAGAGATAATAATTATGGGAATATAGTGTGCAGGTGTGAAAAAGTATCTGAGGCAGAAGTAATTGAAGCTATAAGGAGGGGCGCACGAACCTTTGATGGAATAAAATTCAGGACTAGGGTAGGAATGGGAAGGTGTCAGGGGGGATATTGTACCATGAGGATTTTAAGGATACTTTCAAGGGAGTTAAATATTTCCATGGATGATATAACTAAAAAAGGCCACGGCTCATATATCTTAGAAGGAAGAGTACCATGAGGGCCAAAGAATATGAGTTAGCAATAATCGGTGGAGGTCCTGGAGGGCTGGCAGCGGCTGCACGGGCAAAAGAGCTGGGACTAAAAGATGTAATTATAATTGAAAGGGAATATTTCCTGGGGGGAATACTTCCGCAATGTATACATAGCGGGTTTGGCCTTGAGATATTTAAAAAAGAGCTTACCGGTCCAGAGTATGCACAGATCTTTATCGATAAGATAAAGGAAGACAGAACAGAGGTAATGCTTGATACCATGGCCCTCTCCTTAGATAAGGATAGAACCATAACAGTAACCGGAAAAAGCTGCGGCATTAGAAAAATAAGGGCAAAATCCATAATACTTGCACTGGGTTGCAGGGAAAAGACAAGGGGGGCCATAAATATTCCAGGCTCAAGGACTGCCGGCATTTTTACTGCCGGACTGGTGCAGAGAATGATAAACATAGAAGGTTATCTGCCGGGAAGGAAAATAGTGGTTCTGGGATCAGGAGACATAGGCCTTATAATGGCAAGAAGGCTTACCTTGGAAGGATGCAGGGTAGAAGGTGTTTATGAGCTTATGCCATTTTCAACCGGGCTAAAGCGTAATATTTACCAGTGCCTTGATGATTATGGCATCCCGTTATTTCTGTCACATACGGTTACAAATATTTATGGAAAAAATAGATTGCAGGCGGTAGAAATATCAGAAGTGGACAGGCATTTAAATATTTTAAAAACTAAAAAGAAAATAGAGTGTGATACATTGTTATTGTCAGTGGGGCTAATTCCTGAAAATGAGCTCTCTAAAACATGCGGCACCGAAATTGACGGCTACAGCGGTGGTCCGGTGGTAGATGAAAACTTGATGACCTCTGTTGAAGGTATTTTCTCCTGTGGCAATTCATTATATGTAAATGATTTGGTAGATAATGTGACCAGGGACGGGTATGCAGCTGCAAAAAATGCAGTATCTTTTATTAAAGGAAAAGCTAAAGCAAAAGCAGATATTAAGGTTAGTGCTGGAAACGGCATAGGATATGTAGTTCCCCATAAAGTTTCAGGAAAGTCAGATGTAACCTTCAGGATAAGGCCAAATATATATTGTACTATAGCAAATGTAATTATTGAAAATACACATTTTAAAAGAAAGAAGAAGTACATCACCCCAGGAGAATTAGTTTTCTTGAAGGTTAAGAGAAAAGATTTTAAACAATACAACTTAACTGAAAAAAAAGAAATAAAATTTAATCTAAAAGAGATATGAAAAAGAAATTAACTTGTATAATTTGCCCAATCGGATGCCAGATGTTAGTAACATACAATAAGGAAGCCATAGAGACTATTGAAGGTAACCAGTGTAAAAAGGGAAAAGATTTTGCAGAAAAGGAAATTATAAATCCTACCAGAATACTTACCACTACTATTTCAATTGACTCCAGGAAATTTAAAAGACTTCCGGTAAGGAGCAGAGCCCCAGCGCCTAAAGGGATAATAAAGGAATTAATTAACAAGGTAAAAAAGGAAAAGGCTAAAGCCCCGGTTAAGGCAGGGGAGGTAATAGCTGAAAACCTGCTGGACAGCGGGGTAGATATAATTGCATCTATGAGCATAGAAGAGTAGATTTTAGCTTGAAATATCTATATTAGAAGATATTAAGGAACTCAATTTAAATCCTCAGGAAAATTTGCTAAACACTATTATTTTAGCTAATATTTAAACAAGTATTTTAAGTGATTCCTTAAGGCAAAGAAATTGAAAGTAAAAGAATTTAAAGGCATTTCTGATAGGACAAGACAGCTATTAAATACCCAGGAAAGCAACCATTTGGATTATAAAAGAAGTATTGAGGGGTTAAAATGCAGAGATATAGTTGCTTTTGCTAATTCCAAAAATGGTGGCACTATTTTAATAGGCATAGATGAAATAGAGAACAATGGATTGCAGAGAGGGAAAGTTGTTGGATGTCATATTGGGGACGATGAAAAATTAAAGATAATAAGTAAAGCCCAGTCCTGCATCCCTGAAATAGAGGTAAAAATCTTTATCGAAAATTTGGATAATAAGCCTTTTTATAGGATAGAAATACCTAGTGGAAAATACAAGCCTTACTGCACTGCAAAAGGATTATATATGTTAAGAGGAGATGGGAGGAATAACCCCTTAACTCCAAACAATCTTTTAAATATTTTCTTAGAGGAGCAGGGCAAAGAATTCATTGAACGGTTCAGCTATGCAACCAAGAAATTAGATCAAAAATTGTCCAAGACCAAAAACCAGATTGAAAGCCTTAATGTAAATGTAAATGCATTAATGGAAGATATTAATAACCTGTCAGAAGAGTTAAATAAAAAAGCAAGCTATATTTACAGAGAAGAAAACAAGAGCAGTATTTTATATAAAAAAATTGATTATTTAGAAAACCTAATGTCGGATATTTTAGATAAGCTAAATACTGTCAAGGAACATAATTTTTAATTTCATACCCTTGTATCTTTTTAACATCAGTTGTATCCTTTTTTGGGGCTTAGTATATGGAGGAGATATTTTATGGATTTAAATGAAAAAATTAAATATATTATTGATAATACTGAAACTTTGGTGCTGCCAAAAAAACACCTCTCGGCTTCCAGGCCTACTACTATTAATTATTTCATAATTGCTACTCCTTTTTATAAAGAATTTGAAGGTGGGAGGGGAGAAGATGAAACTGTGGTACGGGAAGGAAAAATTACTTGGCAAAAACCAAAATTAATCACTCCTTCTTATATGCTCAGACTGGAAGGCTTTAATGATGAAACCAAGGAGGCATTAAAAATTTTAGCTGAACAGGATAGGGACATAGCCATGCTTTTATATAACCTGAGGTTTATAAAAAGTGCTGAAAAAATGAATATTATTCCTAAGCCGATGGCCGAGGTTGGCCAAAAAATATCTGAAGATATTAAGAAAGAGAATAACCCTTATTCCGGTCTTATAAAAGGAGTAGATGAATTTTGGGATATATCATTATTTAAATTTATCCAGGAACTTATACTGGATAGTGCCCACAGGTCCCATTTACCGGAATATTTGAAAAATAATATTATAAATGTCAACGGAGAGGGTAAAACAGTACTATCCAGGGATAAAGCTGGTATTCCGGTGGCGGCAAAATTAGAAATAGACAGGATGTTCAGGTTATTCGAAAAAGGTAAAATTGAAGCTTCAGAATTAAAGAGGGAGCTGGATAGGTGGGGTGTTTTTGAAAAATACGAAGATAAGTTCTTAAGGTATTTCAGGAAGCATTAGGCTATAGGTGTTTGTTAAGCCAGTTCAATATGTCATTGTAGACCTGGTAATTAATTTTTTCATGTAGGATCTCATGTCTTGCATCCTTATACTCCTTATAGGTTATATCTTTTATTCCTGCTTGTTTATATAATTTTAAAATCTCCTTTACTCCCTTTGTCATATCACCTACCGGGTCCATGGATCCGGTAAGCATTAGTATAGGAAGATTCTTTGGTGTATTTTTAATGTTTACCATTTTGTTTATTTCTATAACTGCTTTCAGGAGGTCACAGAAGAAGCTAGCTGAAAATATAGATCCACAATACGGGTCTTTTATATATCTGTCCACGGCTTCTTTTTTGGAGGACAACCAGTCAAATTCAGTTCTCCGCTCCTTAAAATGCCTGGCATAATTTCCAAAAGTTAAATTATGGAGGAGATGGCTTTTAGCATCGGGCCCTTTTATTAGTTCTTCAATTTTAGCTAATAGCAAGCCGGCATAACCCATAATTCCTTGTGGCCCTATATTACCTGAAAGAATAATCCCGTCTAATTTACTTTTTGTAAGATAAGCATAATTTCTTGCCAAAAATGAGCCCATGCTGTGGCCAAACAGAAAAATAGGTTGGTTTTTGTGCTTGAGGCTTATATGTTTTTTTAATTCATGCAGGTCATTAAGCAGTTTATCCCATCCCCCTTTCCCGCTAATGAAGCCTACTTTATCTGGATCTCCTGCAGTTTTACCATGTCCCCTGAGATCATACCCATAGGCTGCAAAATTATTTTCTGCCAGAAATTTGGAAAAGTCTCTGTATCTAGCAGAATGTTCTGCCATGCCATGTATAATGAGTACAACTGCCTTTGATTTATCCGGAATCCAGCTATTTACATATATATCAGTTTCACTGCCCCTTTTTAGAAAAAAAGATTTTTTCTCCATTAGTCTACTTGTTTTTTACTAAACTTATATCCTGATTCGTTAATGAAATTAATAATTAATACTGGAATTACTGAACTAATTATTACAAGCATCCAGTGGCGTAGATCCAGGGCAGTGGTATTAAATATATTTTGCAGCCACGGAATGTATATTATTGCGGATTGCAACAGTATTGAGGTGATGATGGCAAAGTTTAAATATTTGTTTGCAAAAATTCCTTTCCGAAAAATTCCTTTATTTTCAAACCTGAAGTTAAATGTATGTAGGAGCTGGGTTAAAACCAGAGTTGTAAATACAGCTGTATGGAAAATATCTATATCGTGGGCAGTATTATGGGAAAATAATACGGGACTTAAGAAATAGATAAACAAAGCCCCAAAGGTCATTATAAGGCCTTGCCAGGAAATCATTATAAGTCTTCTCTTGCTTAATATTTGTTCTTTATTCTTGGTAGCTTTCCTGTCCATTATATTAGGCTCTGGGGGATCTACTCCCAGGGCCATTGCAGGAAGGCCGTCTGTTATCAGGTTCATCCAGAGTATTTGCACCGGCAGCAGGGGTATGTAAAGAAATCCGCTTTCCCCGAGTATAAGGTAGAATATGTAGTCGCCTAGCACTATAGCTATAAACATCAGGAGAACTTCTGAGATATTGCATGAAAGCAAAAATAATATGAATTTCTTTAAATTATCATAAATTACCCTTCCCTCTTTTATGGCTTTGACAATGGTGGCAAAATTGTCGTCGGTTAAAATCATCTCGCTTGATTCTTTGCTTACATCGGTGCCCGTTATTCCCATAGCAACTCCAATGTCTGCTTTTTTAAGGGAAGGTGCGTCATTTATGCCGTCACCTGTCATGGCAACTATATGCCTGTTTTCCTTAAGTGCATCTACTATGTCTACCTTATTGGAAGGGGAAACCCTGGCAAATATTTTTATGTCTTTTATACGCTTTTTTAGCTCTTCTGTGCTTAGGCTGTCAAATTCTTCCCCATCTATGATCTGGTCTCCGTCTGAAAGTATACCTAACTCTTTTCCAATGGCTTTTGCAGTTAATTTATGGTCGCCTGTTACCATAATAACTTCAATGTTGGATCTCTTACACTGTTTTATGGCATCATATACTTCCTGCCTAGGGGGATCTATCATTCCTACCATCCCCAGGTACACCAGATTATTTTCGCTTTGCTTTACTTTGCCCTTTTGCGGCAGCTGGTCTAAATATTTGAAGGCAAATGCCAGGTTCCTCATTGCGTTTTCTGCCAGGGAAGTGGTGTTTTCATGTATATTTTGTTTGTCTTCATTGCTAAGGTCTACTATTTGGCCGTCTTTTAGTATCTTGCTGCATTTTTCAATTATCACCTCAGGAGCCCCTTTAGAATGCAATATATATTTGCCATCTGGATTCTCATGAATTGTGGTCATCATTTTTCTTTCGGAGTCAAAAGGCTCCTCCATTTTCCTGGGTTTCCGAGATTCCAGATCTTTTTTGCTTAGATTAAAGGATTCCCCTAGCTCTAATAAGGCTGCCTCGGTTGGATCACCAGTGATCTCATCTTTTTCTTCATTGGCAAAATAAGAGTCATTGCAAAGCAAAGCGGTTTCTAAAAGCAATTTTGAATGGCCGCCCTTATTTGCATTATTTAAGGGCAGGGTAGAATTGTCCTGGTCTTTTTTATTTTTTATAAAATTTGAATATTCTTTGTTTTCCTCAAGACCTTCAAAAATTTTCCTAACCACCATTTTATTCAGGGTTAGGGTGCCGGTTTTATCAGTACAAATAACTGTAACTCCCCCCAGTGTTTCAACTGAGCTAAGCCTCCTGATGAGCGCATTGTTTTTTGCCATCTTTTGCACACCCAGCGCAAGGGATATGGTAACTATAGCTGGCAGCCCTTCAGGAATCGCGGCTACTGCTAAGGCTACTGCAACCAGCAGCATTTCCGCTACGGGATTTCCTTTAAGCAGGCCCGAACCAAATACAATTGCACTAATTACAATGGTTATGATACCTATCTTTTGGCCCACGGTTTTGAGTTCTTTTTGCAGGGGAGTAACCTCTTCAGTTTCCTGGACCATGCTGGCAATTTTGCCTATCTCTGTGTTTTTACCTGTTTCGACCACCACTGCCAGGCATCTCCCCCTGCTAATAGTGGTCCCGCTGTATAAGAGATTTTTCCTGTCTCCAATGGATATGCGGGGGTTTTCAATGGGACCAGTAGTTTTTTCAACGGGCATGGATTCGCCGGTAATGGGTGCTTCATTTACCTGGAGGTTTGTTTCTTCTATTATCCTGCAGTCAGCAGGTATTAAATCTCCAGCATTAAGCTTTACCAGGTCTCCTGGTACCAGCAGATTGGAGCTGATATCTTTTTCCTTTCCACCCCTTATAACCTTTGCAGTTGGCGAGGCAAGCTCTTTTAATGCCTGCAGGGCTTTTTCTGCCCTGTATTCCTGGACAAATCCCAACACAGAATTAATTATTAAAATTATCAATATGACAATGGCATCAGTTATTTCCCTGATTATGATTCCTGATATAAAGGCAGCAGCAATTAGTATCCATATCATAAAATCATTAAATTGTGAGATAAAGATTTTAAAGGGGGAGCGGCCTTTTTTTTCTTCTATTTCATTCTTCCCGTATTCAGACAGGCGGGACTCTGCTTCCCCGCCACTTAATCCTTTTCTCCTATCAGTAGAAAGACTATGGACAATAGCATCAACATCTTTTGTATGCCATGCTTTTGTATCAATTTTTTCTTTTAAATTTCTTTTTTCTTCCATGCCGGATATTAATTAAAACATATAAGAAAGAAGTAGTAAATTAGAAATCAGTCTGTCCAGATATCATGAAACATTTCCCACTGGTCAATATATTTTGAAATGTATTCTTCCAGTACTTTGGTCATTTTGGCCATGTTTTTTTCAATAAGCTCCTTTTTCTCACCTTCTGTTTCAAGCTTTATGGGTTTCCCTACAATTTGGAAATGGTTGTATTTGTCCTTCCGGTGGATAAAGCTTGGAATAAGGGCAGCCCCGGAGCTAAGGGAGGCGTATATGGAGCCATTGGGAATCTGCGCTTTTTTTCCAAAAAAGTCCACTGCCTTTGATCTGCTGTTGGTGTCCCAGTCTGTGGGTATGGCTACTATTTGGTTTTTTCTTAATTTCCTGAAAATGTCCAAGACCTTATTATTGTAAAGAGTGTTTAATCCCTTAGATAGCCTTTTTGATTCAAAGAAATTATTTAATGGCTTAAACTTTCTTTTCATGCCCATGCCCCATATGTCATAGCCTTCTACCGCTACCCTGCATGCGCCCCATTCAAAGTTTCCAATATGGGCTGTAAATATAACTACTCCTTTGCCTTTCTCTAAAGCTTTATCTAGATTTTCAAGGCCTGCTATCTCCACCCTTTCTTTTAATTTTTCCCGTGATATACTGCTATGCTTCAAGAAATCTACCACATTTTTAAGCCAGTGGATGTATATCTGTATTGCAGTTTTATGGACTTTCTTGCTATTAATGTCTAAACCCAAGACTCTGGATATATTTTTTTTGAGGGGGTACAAGTTGATTCTAGCTATTACCCCCAGCCTTGCTGTTATGGTTGCAATTAAGTAAGCTAAAGGATAAGGGAGTATTATTGCTAAGAAATTTAAAAATTTATAACCGATATATGCTAGCATTTTATAATTATCCCAAAATAAAAATGTAAAAATAAATATTGTATAATGATATTAGATTTTGTAATTTATTAAAAGTTTTTTCCATAATTTTAGGGAGGTAACAAATATGGCACGTGATATTGCTATTGATGGGTTGGAAAAAGTTCTAAATTATAGTCCTGCTGGGGAATATGTTGTAACTACTTACTTGCTGGTAGATGGCTCCAGGACAAACAAGAGGGATTATTTAACAAAGTTAAATTCTATGGTTACTAAAAAACGTTCAGAAATAGAATCTGATGATAACATAGATGAAAATGATAAGAAAAAAATATACCTGGTATTGGAAAAAATTAAAAAGTACGTAAATGACAGGTTTAAATCTGACGCTACAAAGACCCTTTTAATTTATGCAGATAATAATAGTTTATGGGAAGTCCTCAGGGTACCGGTCATTATGCGCTCAAAAATAATTATTGATCCCAAGCCGCATACCCAGAATTTAAGGGCGTTGCTGCAGAATTTTAAAAAATATGGAGTATTGTTAATAGACAGGGAAAAAGCCCAGATTTATTCTCTGTATCTGGGGGAAATTAGGCAATACCTGGCTGCATTTATTAATGATGTACCTTCTAAGGTGAACTTTAGAAGTGAAGCTGCCCTGAGGGAGAAAAAATTGCTGGGAAAAATTGAAGAAAAGCTCCACCATTTCTTTAAAAATGTTAATGACAAAGCCCTGCAGCTATTCAGGGATGGAAAGTTGGATAACCTGATACTGGCTGGCAGGAAAGAGATACTTTCTAAGTTCAGGAATTATTTACATAATTACCTGGAATCAAAATATATTGGGTCAATTGATGCCCAGCCTGATACTGAAATACATGAGATCAAGAAAAGGACTCAACAACTAATTTATGATCATGAGAAAAAAACTAAAGAGAAATTAATAGATAAATTATTTGAAGAATACAACCCAAACGGATGGGCAGTTATTGGAATAAAGTCTGTCATTAGCTCTCTTCTGATAGAGCAGGTAAGGACATTGGTATATGATAGGGATTTTTCCCAGGATGGATACATTTGTGATTCCTGCATGTACATAACTTTGGATAAAAAAGAAAAATGCCCGTACTGTGAAGGAAAGCTTGTATATTACAGTGACATAGTGGATGAGATAGTAGAAGATGCCTTAAGCCAGAATTGTGAGATTGTAGATGTTGAAGA
>JBNJCV010000029.1:0-18848 GCA_051744245.1 Actinomycetota bacterium
CTATACCTTCACTAATATTGCAAAATAAGAAATTTGCAAATGATAAACCTGTTTTTATCCTGCAAAATATGTAATATATAAAAGAAAGGCTGCACAGTATTGGATTATAAAGACCCGTTTTTGGCTGGCCGGAATGAAAGAATAAGGCTGCTTGTCATGCTATTTTCTAAATCCCAGCTCTCATTTTACCAATCAAACCTTTAACAGGAATAGGCAAGCAGATAACAAAATGGTCCATTAAAAGAAATGCCTGACGGTTTTAATCACAGGTCATTAGTTTTGTCAGAGCATTCTGGACAAATCCAGCATATATCCCCGCCGCCTACAGTGTTTTCAATTCTAGCGTCCCCGCCATTAGATTCTTCATCATTTTTTTCAAAAACTTTATTGCAAATGCAGCATTTTACTTCCATTATTAAAAGTCACTCCCAATCCTAAATAAATTGCCCCTTACTCTATCAAAGTAAAACAATTTAGACAACTGCTTGATAATCAGCTTTAGAACTGACCTGAATAATAAAAGATTGATGGTATAAATATAAATTAAATTCCAATTTCAAGTGACAGCGGACAGTGGTCCGAACCCAGGATAAAAGAAAGGATATTAGAAGAGATCAAGCTTTTTTCTAAATTACTGCTTGCAAAGAAATAATCCAGTCTCCATCCCACATTTCTTTCCCGTGACCTGGTTTTGTAATCCCACCAGGTATACTGGTCCGCCTTTTTATTAAAATACCTGAAGGAATCTATAAATCCAGTAGATACCAGCCTGTCAATCCATTCCCTTTCAACAGGCAAAAACCCTGTATTATTGATATTCTGTCTAGGCCTTGCAAGGTCAATAGGCTTGTGGGCTGTATTAAAGTCACCTGCTATTACAATTTTTTTGCCCTTTCTTTTTAAATAGCTAATATAATCAAGAAAATACGTGTAGAAATCAAGCTTGTAATGCAGTCTTTGTTTTGACCTGCCCCCATTGGGAAAATATACATTAAACAAAATAAAATCATTAAAATCTGCCCTTATGAGCCTTCCTTCCCTATCAAAACGTTCTGCTCCTGTATCCATGCAAATAAGTTTGGGCTCTTTTTTCGAATAAATTGCCACACCACTATAGCCGGACCTGGTGCTTTTAGAGAAATATGAATGGTAATTGGATAAGTTTGCTAATCTTCTGGGAATCACTTGGAGATTAGCTTTGGTTTCCTGCAGGCAGACTATATCTGCATCCTGAAAATCCATAAAATCCATAAAGCCCTTGTCATAAATAGCTCTTATTCCATTTACATTCCAGGATATTATTTTCAAATCTATTCTCTCAGCTTAGCATTAAACTCTTTTCCCAAATTGGATAAGATCCTTTTAACCTCTATTTCCACTTCCCTATCCTTAAGGGTCCGGTCTTCTTTTCTGAAAGTCAGGGAATATGCCATGCTCTTTTTACCTTCTTCTATTTGCTTCCCCTTGTATATGTCAAATAGCCTTACTTCTTTCAGGATATCTGTGGCGCTCTCTTTTATTACCTTTACTATATCCCCATGGCTTATTTCCCGGTCAACTACAATAGCTATATCCATGTCCATGGAAGGATATTTAGGAATTGGCCTAAAATGCTTAACAGCGGTTACGTTTTTTATAAAATCACCTAAATCCAGTTCCAGGTAATAAACATCCTGTTCTATCCCCCAATTCCTGCAGATATTAGGATGTACTTTTCCTATTATACCCAAATTTATGCCGCTTATATTTACCAAACCGCTAATTCTCGGATGGAAAAACTTATATTCTTTTTCCACTATTTTTAAATTCTTTTCCGGGTAAAACTTATCAACAATATATTCAAGCACTCCCTTAAGGTCATAAAAGCTGTAATACTCTTCTTCATTATCCCATGTTTTTTTATGCTTTTTCCCGGTTAAAAGTATTCCCAGCTTGTTTTTCTCCCCAGATAATTTCCCGTCAGATTTCTCAAATACTTTTGATATTTCAAATATGCTCAAGTTAGTATTTTTGTATTTTACGTTATCAGCAAGGGTTTTAAACATTGCTGGCAACAACATGGGTCTCAGGTACTGAAAATCTTCATTTATGGGATTAATAATTTTTACTAATTTATTAAATTCTTCTTCTTTGTCCAGGTTAAATTTCTCAAAATTTTCCCGGCTGATAAATGAATAGCTTATAACTTCCATAAATCCGGTATCCCTCAGGCTTTCCCTTATTTGCTTAACCATCTTCTGGTAAGGGCTGTATCCCCCAGCCTTCTGCCTGGATATAGGAGGTTCTGACCCAAACTTATTAAACCCATAAATCCTGGCAACTTCTTCTATCAGGTCTATTTCCCTCTCTAAATCTTCATATCTAAACGAGGGAACAATAACCTCCAGGTCATTGCCTTTGACTTTATTTTCAACTTTTAGTCCAGTTAAAATGTTTGAAGCAATGCTAGCTTCTATATCCTCGCCTAAAACCTGGCTAATCTTTGAACCCCTCAGCAAAACCCTCCTGGTTCTTTCTTCATCCCTAAAGTTATCATAAACCTTCCCGCTGCTCTTATGGCCAGTTATTTCCCTTAGCAAAAGTTCAAACCTTTTAATAGCAAATACGGTAAGGTGGGGATCAATTTGCTTTTCAAACCTGTTGGAAGCTTCAGACCTTAATCCCAATTTCTTAGAAGTCCTCATAATGGAAGGGCCGTTAAAGTTTGCCGATTCCAGTAAAATATTTTTAGTATTTTCATTTATTTCTGTTTGCTTGCCTCCCATAATTCCTGCAATAGCTACTGCTTTCTTTTCATCAGCAATCACCAGCATGTCCCCATCCAGCTTCCTGTTATTATCATCAATAGTCCTTATAGTTTCGCCCTTTTTGGCCTTCCTTACTATTATCTTGTCTGAATGCAGTAAATCCTTGTCAAAGGCATGCAAGGGCTGTCCGGTTTCAAGCATGACATAATTAGTTAAATCCACTATAAGGTCTGAAGGTCTTACATCACAGAATATCAGCCTGTTCTTCAGCCACTGTGGCGACTCCACTTTAGGAAGACTAGAAAACATCTTAGCTGAATATCTGGAGCAAAGGTTGTAATCTTCAATTTCAATCTCAAAATCTTTATCCAGTGCCATTTCATATCTGTATTCGGGTATTTCCAGCTCAATTTCTTTTAAGGCGCTTACTTCCCTGGCAATTCCAATAATTGAAAGGCAGTCAGGCCTGTTGGGAGTAATCTCAAGCTCCATTACTACATCATCCAGGCCGACACTTTTTGCAAAACTTTCCCCTATCTTACAATGGCCATCTAGAATCATTATGCCTTCAGCCTCAGAAGATAGCCCTAGTTCAGCCTCTGAACACATCATGCCCTCCGAAACTTCCCCCCTGATTTTGCTTCTCTTTATCTTCAGGCTACCCACCTTAGCTCCCGGCAAAGCTACAACTACCTTATCCTCTTTTTTAAAATTGGAAGCACCGCAAACTATATTTAAAACCTCATTCCCTATGCTAACTTTGCATACAGATAATTTATCCGCATTAGGATGGGAAGAAAACTCTTTAACCTGGCCTATTACAATATCTTTAAATTTTTCACCAACATCTTCTATTTTTTTTACTTCCGTGCCACTCATAGTTAAAAGATCTGCCACTTCTTGTTTATCCAGCTGTTGAACATTTAAAAAGTCTTTTAACCAGTTCAATGTTATTTTCAATTTTAAAACATCCCTTTCCAGTTACATATAATGTTAGTGATTAATACAAAGGCAAGCAGTGAGTTAAAACTGGCTTATAAACCGCAGGTCATTTTCAAAAAATGATCTCAAGTCATTAATGCCGTACTTTAGCATGCAAATCCGTTCAATTCCTACCCCAAATGCAAAGCCGGTATACTCTTCTGGATCATAGCCAACAAAAGAAAAGACATTCGGGTCTACCATTCCAGCTCCAAGTATTTCCAGCCAGCCCGACCAGGAACAAACCCTGCATCCCTTTCCTCCGCAAATATTGCAGGACACGTCCATTTCAGCGCTGGGTTCAGTAAAAGGAAAATAATGGGGCCTAAACCTAACCTTCCGGTCTTTACCAAAAATTTTAAGGGCTACACTTTCAAGGGTCCACTTTAAATGCTTAAAATTTATTCCTTTATCTACAACCAGGCCTTCAATCTGGGTAAACATAGGGGTGTGGGAAACATCATAATCTCTCCGGTATACTTTCCCCGGTACAATAATGTTAACCGGGGGCTTATTCTTTTCCATATATCTTACTTGCACTGGGGAAGTATGGGTCCTAAGCAGCACATCTTCAGAAATAAAGAAAGTGTCATGCAATGACCTGGCTGGATGATCTTCAGGCGTATTCAGAGCCTCAAAGTTATAATAATCAAGCTCCACTTCGGGTCCCTCGGCAATCTTAAAGCCCATGCCTATAAAAATTTCTTCAATTTCTTCTATAACCTGGGAAATTATATTTTTCCTGCCCAGCCTAGGTTTTTTGCCCGGAAGGGAGAGGTCTATTTCTTCTCTTCTTAATTTCTTGTCAAATTCTATGCTTTCTAACTCTTTTTCTTTTTTATCCAAGCTATTCTGCATTTTATTCCTGTAGGCATTAGTGTTCTTGCCCACTACCGGCTTAAGGTCATCTGGCAATTTGCCTATATTTTTCAGGGTGGTAGAAATAAGGCTTTTTTTACCCAGGTATTTTACCTTCAATTTTTCCAGGTCTTTTAAGCTACTAGCCCTTTTTAGGTCTTTGGTAAAATTTTTATATTCTTCCTCTAATTTTTTTACTACCGTATTTATCTCTTCACCCATTTTTGATCAATCTACACCATTATAATCATTTAAGCAGAAACCTTCTCTTTGGCAAGGTCTGCCAATTCCTTAAAAGCAACAGGATCGTTTACCGCCAGTTCAGAAAGCATCTTCCTGTTTATCTCTACATTTGCTCTTCTCAGACCGTTTATAAAGCTATTGTAAGAAATACCATTAGACCTGGCAGCTGCATTTATTCTGGTAATCCATAATCTCCTGAAATTCCTCTTTTTATTTTTCCTATCCCTATAAGCACTGCTAAGCGCCTGATATTTTTGTTCCTTTGCAACCCTGTAATGCTTCCTCCCTGAACTGTAATAACCTTTAGCCTCTTTTAACACCTTTTTATGCTTTTTATTCTTTTGGCTGCCTCTTTTAACTCTAACCACTTTAATCACACCTTTCTATTTTCCGAGCATACGCTTAACATTCTTCCTGTCAGCCTTTTTTACCCTTTGTTTTTCTCCCAGCCTTTTTTTTCTTTCAGAATTCTTACCTGAAAGCTTATGGCTTTTGAAAGCTTTTTCCCTCATTATTTTTCCGCTTCCAGTAACCTTAAATCTTTTAGCTGCTCCTTTGTGGGTTTTCATCTTTGGCATAAACCAACACATCCTTCCATTTTTATCAATAAATCTATGAAGAAGGCCCGAGCAACATAGTCATGTTGTAGCCTTCCATTTTTGGTGGCTGCTCTACCACGCACTTATCTTCCATATCTTCTAAAATCTTATCCATGAGTTCCCGGGCAATATCTTTATGAACAATTTCCCTTCCCCTAAACATAATGGTTATCTTTACCTTGTTGCTGTTTTTAAGAAACCTTTTAATATGGTTTTTTTTCGTTTTTAAGTCATTGGTATCTATTTTTGGCCTCAACTTAATTTCTTTTACAACAATCTGGGTCTGGTTCTTCTTCCGTTCTTTCTCAGCAATTTCCTTCTTATACTTATACTTTCCATAGTCCATAATCTTGCAAACAGGCGGATTTGACTTGGGAGATACTTCAACTAAATCCAAGCCCTTCTCATAAGCTTTCTCCAAAGCTTCCCTGTTGGATATGATACCAACCTGGTTTCCTTCTTCATCAATCAACCTTACCTTTGGTACCCTTATTTGTTCATTATGTCTTATATCTTCTACGATCTAATTTCACCTCCACTAAATTATTAATACAAAAAAAATAGGCAAGCATAACCACCTACCTATTTTATTAAACTATATAACCAAATTAGCAAACCTTTGGCCGCCATTTGGTGAGAAATAGATGATTTCTACTTTTATTAACTTATTAAATCTTTTAAGATTATACAAACTTTTTTCTATTTTGTCTATACTGCTTCTTCTTCCTCTTCATCAGGCGTATATTCTTCTTCCCATGCCTTATCCGCAATCTTTTTGTAATCCTCAGAATACTTGTCCATCTCTTTTGCAAGATCAGTAATTATGGTTTCAGCGCCATCATGGGTAGCATATGCCCCACCTTCAACAACCACGTCTCTTAGAACCTGGGGCGTATCAATTATACTGCAGGGCCTCAAATGATTCTCAGTATAAGGCTGCCTTTTCCTGAATGCCATGAAGAAGTCAGAAGTTAGTACCTCTTCTAGGCTCTTTTCCTTTATATTGTCTGCTGCAAAGTGCACAAATACGCAAGGTTCAACATCACCGTTTACATTAATATGCAAATAGTTCTTGCCTCCTGCCATGCATCCGTTTACCAGCGGGCCGTCATTCCAAAAATCAGCAACTATTATATCTTTGGTTTTCCTTATTTCCAGTATTCTTTTCCTCCTGTAATCCCTTTGTTCAGGAGTAGGCATCAGACTTGTATCCGGTTCCTTGCCAATGGGAATATAATTGAAATACCAGCCTATAAATGCGCCTTTTTCTACAAACAGGTCCACAAATTCATCGCTTACAACCAGTTCATTATTAGGCCTGGTAGCAGTTACTGAAAAGCCAAAAAGTACTCCTGCCTCTCTAAGGTTATCCATTGCCTTCATTATATTATCCCAGGCTCCCTTGCCTCTTCTCTCATCAGTTTCTTTCTGGAAACCTTCCACGCTAATGCATGGAACTGCATTTCCGAGCTCGGCCAGTTTGGCAGCAACTTCTCTGTCAATAAGCTGGCCGTTAGTGTAAATCTGGAAAAATGAATCATTATGCCTTTCCAGAAAATCATACAAATGCTCCCAGCAGAATGGCTCTCCACCAGTAATAACAAAGAAATAAAGGCCTATATCATTAGCCTCCTCTATAATCCTATTGCAGACATCATATGGCAATTCATCTTTTTTAGTATACTGCCATGCATAACAACCATAACATTTAAGGTTACACTTCATGGTAGGACTGATAACCAAGTGGTTTGGCGGATTCATGCCATGCTTTTCAGCAAATGCTTTTCTTTTAGGCTGGCCCTGAATCATGGCATTATTAATAAGGTTCATTACCACTTTGTCCCTTACGCTTGGCGACATGTTTACGATAGCTTTCTTTAAATTAACCAGGAGGTTTTCCAGAAAATCCCTTTCTTCTTTTTTATTCAGCTTATATACTCTTCCCTTAATGAGTGAAAGCCATCTCTCATCTGAAATCTTCGGCAATACTTTCAGGGCACTCTTTATAGCCGCCTTGGTAGTGTATAGCTTTACCCTTTCTTTGATTGTCATCTGTTACTCCTTTATTTAAATATAACTTTAATTTATAAATGATTACAGTTAATTATAAAAACTAATTTAGTAAAAATAAAGGTTAAATTAAATTCCCGCTTTCTTTGCTTCAATTTCTTTCTTTACTTCTCTTATAAAACTATCTAATTTAATCTCTTTTATATCTTCCCCCGTCTTTTTCCTTACTGTTATGGTGCCTGTATTTTGTTCATTTTTCCCAATAACAATCATATAGGGGATCTTCCTTAGTTCTGATAGACGTATTTTTTTGCTTAAAGATTCAACCCGGTTATCAATTTCTACCCTAAAACCTTCCCCTTTTAATGTTTTGTATATGCTTTCTGAATAACCTGCAAATTTTTCAGATATCGGCAGCACTATAGCCTGTACAGGAGCAAGCCAAGCAGGAAAATTTCCACTGTAATGCTCAACTAGTATGCCTATAAACCTTTCAATACTCCCCAGTACAACCCGGTGTATCATTACCGGGTTATGTCTTGCATTATCTTCGCCCACATATTCTATGCCAAACTTTTCAGGCATAGCAAAATCAAGCTGTATGGTTGCGCACTGCCAGGTCCTGCCGAGGCAATCTTCTATATGGAAGTCTATCTTGGGCCCGTAAAATGCCCCGTCTCCTTTATTTATGGCATATTCAAAATCATTGTTTTCCATCACTTTTTTTAGCACACCTTCAGCCCTATCCCATATCTGGTCGCTGCCAATTCTTTTGGGAGGCCTGGTGGAAAGCTCAAGGTGGTAGCCAAAACCAAATGTTTTATACATCCTGTCTATGAGCCCAATGATATTGGCAATTTCTTCCTCCATCTGTTCTTCAGTACAAAAAATATGTGCATCGTCCTGAGTGAAGTTCCTCACCCTGAACAAGCCATGTAAAACCCCTGACTTTTCATGCCTGTGAACCAGACCCAGTTCAGCATATCTTATGGGCAATTCCCTATAAGAATGCTGGTCAGACTTATATATAAGTATAGCTCCCGGGCAGTTCATGGGCTTTATGGCAAAATCCTTTTCGTCTATCTCCACAAAATACATGTTATCCTTGTAGTTGTCCCAGTGGCCCGATGTTTTCCACAGCTCATTTGAAAGTATTATAGGAGTCTTTATCTCCTGGTAACCTTCTTTGCGGTGTTCCTGCCTCCAGTACTTTAGAATATTATTTCTCAAAACCATGCCCTTTGAATGAAAGAAGGGGAAGCCCGGAGCTTCATCATGGAAACTAAACAGGTCCAGGTCTTTTCCAATTTTCCGGTGATCGCTTACCTTGGCTTTTTCAATCCGTTCCAGATAATTGTCCAAATCTTCTTTTCTAAAAAAAGAAGTTCCATAAACCCTGGCAAGCATCTTGTTTTTCTCATTACCCCTCCAGTAAGCGCCTGCAGTGCTTAACAGCTTAAAAGCACCAATTTTTGCAAGAGAAGGTATATGGGGGCCACTACACAAATCTACAAAGTCTCCGGTCTTGTAAATGCTTAAAACCTTATCCGGTATTTCATCTATTAATTCCAGTTTATAAGGATTGCCACTAAAAATGGATCTTGCTTCTTCTTTTGATACCATGCTTCTTTCAAAACTGTAATTCTTCTTTATTATCTTTTTCATCTCCCTTTCTATTTTAGGAAAGTCTTCAGAACTAATAGTCTCATCTGTATCAAAATCATAATAAAACCCGTTCTCTATAGCAGGTCCGATTGCAAATTTAACCCTTGGGTACAGGTTTTGTATAGCATAAGCCATAATATGAGCAACACTGTGGTTCAGTATATCCAGTCCTTCTTTCCCCTCTGTTTTTATTAGCTCTACTGAATCATTTTCCTTCAGTACATAATCCAGGTCTACTTTCCTTCCGTTAACCTTTGCTGCTACCAATTTTTTTGCAAATTTTTTATCTACCCTTTTTACTGCACTGAGAATACTTTTTTCCTTGTCCAGCTTGATTTTCCCTATTCCTTTTATGTGAACTTCAATCATAAAAACCTTTATTCCCTTTTATTTACAATCTTCTGTATTTTACCTTTTTTTATGCCTTTTATTAAGCCTGTATAAATAAAAATGGAGCGGAAGACGGGATTCGAACCCGCGACCCTCACCATGGCAAGGTGATGCTCTACCACTGAGCTACTTCCGCCCGTAATTATCTTACTGATTTTTCAGCTAAAATATTAACTACTAACTGCTTAAAAGTCAACCATGCTACTGATCTTTGATTTCTTCAAATAACTGCTTGGTAGCTTCCTCATCATATACCACGGCACTTGCTTTCCCTACCATCTGAGGCCAGGAAGGAATAGTTGTAATCTCTATATTTCTGCTTTCTATCCTGTCCAGAACCGGCAATAATTTTAATATATCCCTGAACCCTAAATCTGTCCAGGTGTAATTCAGCAGGTAATTTACAAATGCGGGAAGCTTTATTATGGTTTCAAAATTAATTTTCTGGTCATATAAGGCTACTATTACTTTAGCAGCCTCCCTTTCTCTTGCATAAGCACCATCAGGCCTGTGCCTATTGCGGCATAAGGCAAGGGTTTGCTTGCCATCCAGGTGGTGTATCCCCTTATCCAGGTAACAGCCAGAAAAGCCGTCAGCCAAGTCCTCTGTAACTTCAATGGTAACACCTCCCAGGAAATCAATTAAGGGTGCAAAACCGTCAAAATCAGTAATTATATAATTATCTATATCCAAACCAGAAAACTGCTCCACGGTTTCTACTGCAAGCTCAGTTCCACCAATAGCATGGGCAGCGTTGATTTTAGATTCTCCGTGTCCGGGTATATTTACCCAGGTGTCTCTGGGTATGGTAACTATGGTTCCCTGATAGGTTTCAAGGTTGATGTGGACAAGGATTATAATGTCCGTTCTCCCGCTAACCCTTCCCCCGGCGCGGTCATGTGCGCTGTCATCTCCCAGTATCAAGATATTTATAGAATCATTTTCTTTAACCTTGGCCGTTGGCTCCTGGCTTTCTCCTATATTAAATGTGGATACAAAGCTGGCATAATTCTGGTTAGCATCCTCTAGGCTTACTCCCTGCCCCATGTATTTAATTATATATATATTATTATCTTCTTCTACATAGCTTAAGAGGTCTATCTCTTCTTCCTCCTGGTCAAGTGAACTGTTATATTTATAACCTTTCACTTCTACCTCTTCTCCTAAAATATATATGCTATCTTCAATCACCTCTAAATCCATGTCTTCTGCTATAGCCAGATACTGATCCTCAACTATCTCTTTTGACTCTAAATCTTCCACATAAATCACTATGCATTCTTTACCTTTAGCTTTCTCAATCTTTAGTCTCCTACCATCCCCCTCTTCATAAACCATCCATCCGTCAGGGCAGATAAAAGAATAATTTTTAAAGCTGCTGGATTTGCTTGTATATAAATTTGGGGTTAATTCCTGGTTATCTTTTCCGGCTTCCTCCTCTTCGGCTTCTTCTGGTGGCTGCTTTTCTTCAGGTTCTTTTTCTATAACCTGCTCCTCTTCTTGCTTATCTTTAGCATCCTGTTTGTTTAACATGTTCAGCGCAATTGCTGCTGCAATAACTCCAATAACTACCAATATAATCAAGTACTTTAAATAATTCCTAAATCTCATAACTCCCTTACTGTTTTAGATAGTTTTTCTATTTTAAAATAATTTCTTTTTTTATCAAATATAATTTTATATAATAATTCCTATTCTATAGCAATAAATTAATGGAGAGTATAATGAGTTCAATCAAGAAAGAGTTGTATTATGTTTTCATGGGGCCAGATGAAGAGGCAATAAAAACTATAAAAGGCATCCTGGACGGAACTGTAAAAGGCCAACTGGTACTTACAAATAAAAAATTATTTTTTTACTTCAGGTCAAACATTTCCTCAGATCAGAAATTTATTGCCACCCATCCATTTATTAAAACAGCTGAACTCAAGGAAGGGCTGATTTATTCAACCCTTAATATCTCTACTAAAAAAGAAACCTTTGCTATATCAAAAATAAATAAAAAAGAAGCAAGGGAAACCTATAACCTACTAAATGATATTATTAACAACAATAATTAATTATTATTGCTCCAGGTTTTTGGCAATTTCAAATGAACCGTCTTTAATATTTATCCATACTCCTTTTCTGCCGAATTTTTTTGCTTCCTGCTTGGAACCAAAAAAGATATCTATTCTGTTTCCTTTTATTTTGCCGCCTGTATCTTCCGCTACAAATGTTCCCAGATCCTTAATTTCAATCTTTGTTCCCAGCGGTATAATGTCAGGGTCTACTGCCACTATGCCTTCCCGGACTTCCGTCCCGGTAGCTGTAGTGCCGTTGGTTCCCTGGACAGGGTCATTAGCACTATAGCCGGTAGCAACAAAATAATACCAGTTAACGTTCTTTTCAAAATTCATAACCATTGGCTGCTTTTCAACTTCTTTTTTTACTATTACTTTCTTCTCCTGTTTAAATGGTAGCGCATCCTTTATTTGACTTGGGGAAACTATGGACATTACCGCTATAAAGGACACAAAAGCTATTAATGACCAAAACAATATGTTTATAGCTATATTATAATTCTTCATAATTTTTCTTCACATCACCTCTAATTATTTAACAAAACCGGTTAAAATCTACTCTCTAACTCTACAAAACCCAAAATTATATACATTAAAGGCAATAAGTCAAGGGAATATTTTTTAAAATACTATACATATGTATAGTTATAGTCTATAATTACAGTACCTGAATCAGGAGTTATGCAATGAAAAAACTTACCAAAAAGCAAAAATTAGTATTAGGAAAAATATATCAATTCATCTCTTCCCACGGGTACCCACCTACGGTAAGGGAAATCGCCGGGAAAATGGGCTTCTCTTCGCCCAAAGCAGCAACCGACCACTTAAACAGCCTGGAAAAAAAAGGTTACCTGAGCAGAAATTCCAGTGCAAGGTCCATAAGGCTTACTGGCAAAGCCTTGAGCCTCCCTGAGTTCAGAAAGGAAGAAAGCAGCCTTAAGGTTCCCCTTATAGGGAGGATAGCAGCAGGTTATCCCATGCTGGCAGATGAAAATATAGAAGATTACTTGAATGTGCCAAAGGACATAATTGGAAACAGAAGAATTGATTTTGCCCTAAAGGTTAAGGGTAACAGCATGATCGGGGACCACATCATGGACGGAGACATAATACTGGTAAGATCCCAAAATACAGGCGAAAACGGGGAGATGGTTATAGCCTTAATAGAGGATGAGGCTACTGTAAAAAGGATATATAAGGCAAAAGATGAGGTTGTGCTCAGGTCATCCAACCCTTCCTTTCCCCCTATAAAAGTAACAGGGGACATAAAAATTCAGGGGAAAGTAATGGCAGTACAAAGAGTTATAAAATAAGGAGCAGACAATTGTTTTCCCATTTACATGTACATAGTGAATATAGTTTGCTTGAATCTTCTATAAAAATAGATAATTTAATAGAATCAGCCACTCAATACAGCATGGATGCTGTTGCCCTTACAGACAAATATGTAATGCATGGAGCAGTAGAATTCTATAAAAAAGCTGTCCAAAAAAACATAAAGCCTATAATAGGTTCTGAGATCTGCATAAGGGATAAAGGAAGGCTTTTTTACCTTGTTTTACTTGCCAAAAATATAGAAGGTTACAGCAGCCTGTGTAAAATTGTAAGCAGTTCCCACCTTGAAAAAAAAACTGCAATACCTTCAGTAAGCCTGTCTTTGCTAAAAAGCTCCTGCAATGCCCTTATAGCACTAAGCCCTGATAGAAGCGGCCAGGTATCAGAATTTTTAAGGGAAAACAGGGTAAGGAAAGCCCAGCATGCTATAGAAGAATATAAGGAGATATTCGGCCAGGATTTTTATATAGAAATACAAAGGTATCCTTTTGGTAAGAACACTGGCAGTTCTATTTCTGAGCCCCTGGTAAACCTTTCCCGCAAAACCTCCACTCCCATAGTTGCCACCAATAATGTACATTATCTCAGCGAGAAAGACTATAACATATACAGACACCTGATTAAATTAAAATTAATGGGAACCAAAAAAGACCCCACCCTAAAACTACTGCCAGGCAGCCAAAATTACTTTAAATCCGTAAAAGAGATGGAAAGCATGTTTGAGGATATACCGGATGCCTTAAAAAACAGTCAGAAAATTGCAGCAAAATGCGACCTTAAGCTCAGGCTGGGCAATATAGGGGTGCCTGATTTTAAAGTGCCTGAAGGCAGCAGCCAACCAGGCTACCTGAGAAAGCTATGTTACAGAAAAATCAGTAAAAGGTATAATAGTCCGGATTCCAGAATTTTAAAAAGACTAGAGGACGAACTGAGCATAATTGAGAAAACAGGATACTCTGGATATTTCTTGATAGTTGCAGACATAGCAAGTTTTGCCCGAAAAAACCATATACCAATATGCGGCAAGGGTTCAGCTGCAGGAAGCCTGGTTTCTTACGTGCTGGGAATATCAAATGTAGATCCGGTAGAAAATAACCTTTATTTTGAAAGGTTCCTTAATGAAGAAAGACAAGAGCCTCCGGATATTGACATAGACATAGCTAACAAAAAGAGGGATAAAATACTTTCCTATCTGCGCTTAAAGTATGGTAAAAAAAATACCGGAAGAGTATGCCTTTTTTCTACCATAAAGCCAAGGTCCTCTGTAAGGGAGACTGCAAGAATGCTAAATTACAGCAAGCAGGAAATAGACCAGCTGATAGCTTCAGGGGATAGAAAAGATGGCAATGAGAGCGGGTACATGCAACTGTTTTCCACATCATCAAAATTGGAAGGCTACCCAAGGCATGTTTCCATGCATCCCACAGCAGTAATAGTATCCAATAGCAGCCTTGACAGCAGTATACCCCTCATGCTGTCTGAAACAAAAGAAGCCATGAGCCAGTATGACATGAAAAGCATAGAAGATCTGGGAATATTAAAAATTGACCTCATAAACTCACTCAGCCTCACCTTAATAGACGAAGTAAAAGACAGGCTAAAAAAAAGAGGTATAAGCCTGGACCTGCCAGGCTTAGGCCACAGAGACCCCAGGATATTTGATATGATAAAAAAAGGGAAAACGCTGGGAGTATTCCAGCTGGAAAGCACAGGCATCAGGGCTCTTATGAGGAAGATAAAGCCTTCCAGCATAAAAGACATAATTCTTCTGGTATCACTCTACAGGCCTGGCCCCCAACAGTCAGGAATGGTAGGAAATTTTATCGAAAGAAAATTTGAGAGGGAAAAAATCTCTTATATTCATAAAGACCTAAAGCCCCTGCTGGAGGATACCTTTGGGATAATGCTTTACCAGGAACAGGTTCTCCAGATTGCCAGAAAAATTGCAGGATATACATTCGGTGAAGCAGATAATCTCAGAAAAGCCATAACTAAAAGGTCAAAACATAAAATGGCAATGCAGAAAAAAAGATTTATAGCAGGTGGAATAAAAAAAGGGTACCACAAAAGAAAACTGGAAGATATCTTCAATTTAATATCCAAGTTTGCAAGTTATGGGTTTGTTAAAGCCCATGCTGCAGCATATGCGGATTTAAGCTATAAAACGTGCTACCTTAAGGCCTACTTCCCCGCAGAATTTTTTGCAGTCATGCTCAGCAATAATTCAGGCTATTATATGCCTGAACAGTACATAGAAGAAGCAAGGAGAATGGGCATAAACATCAAAGGCCCCCACATAAACAGCAACTGTTTTTTCTTTGAGGTGGAAGACGCCGGCCGGTCTATAAGGGTTCCACTGATATGTGTAAAAGGGGTGGGTAATACCTTTGCCAGATACATAAAAAATGAAAGGGACAGGAAAGGCAGATTCAGGAACTTTGCCGGTTTTTATAACAGGATTTACAAAAAATACAGGGTAACTAAAACAGCAGTAGAAAACCTTATAAAAGCCGGGGCATTTGATTTTACCGGGAGGGGCAGAAAATGCCTTATGATGGACTTCTTCAGTTTTCAAAACAGAAAGGATACCAGAACAAATGCAAAACTGGGGGACTTTTCTTTTGAAGAAAAGCTAAAAGCAGAAAAAGAAATATTGGGATTTTGCGTGAGGTCAAATCCACTTTCATATTACCGCCAGGAATTAAAGAACCTAAGCATTACTCCAAGCAAAGATTTCCTGCTACTCTCAAAGGGAAAGGATGGCCACCGCTACACCCGCCTAAAGCCTGTGACTTGTATAGGTACGGTAATAAATGTAAACAAGAAGAAAACCAGGGACGGAAGCTTTATGGCATTCTGCACTCTGGAAGATAGACATGGAATGTATGAGACAGTATTTTTTCCCGGGCCATACAAGGATAATAAAAATATAATTATCCAGGGATCTCCAATCCTGGTTAAAGGAAAATTGCATTATAGGGATAGTAATATATCATTAATAGTAAACAAGGCCGTAGGCCTTGAAACCCTAAAAAGAGTAAGGGGCCAGAAAAAAAGCGACCTGATAAAAAACCAGCTGCTTAAAGAAATGATGCCATTATGGTAAAGGAAAGAAAAATAATACATATTGACATGGACGCTTTCTTTGCCCAAATAGAACAGAGGGATAATCCTAAATATAAAAACAGGCCCTTGATAGTAGGAGGCCCTCTTAACAGAGGCGTTATCTCTTCTGCTTCATATGAGGCAAGAAAGTACGGCCTCCATGCAGGCATGCCTCTTTCAAAAGCTAAAAGGCTCTGCAGCGATGGCATTTATGTTACTGTTAACATGGAAAAATATTTAAAAGAGTCACGGAAAATAACTGGCATTTTTTTACAGTTTACCCCGCTTGTAGAAACCATAGGCTCAGATGAAGGCTTCCTTGATGTAACCGGCTGTCAGAAACTGTTTGGCGATGCAGTAGAAATAGCTAAAAAAATAAAAGGCAAAATTTATGAACAAACAAATCTTACCTCCTCTGCAGGGGTAGCGCCAAACAAATTCCTGGCAAAGCTTGCCTCAGGACTAGGTAAACCTAACGGGCTTACCGTGCTGGAGAAAAGCAAAAAAGTAATGGACAGGATAAGGCTGCTGCCTATTTCCTATATCTGGGGCGTGGGAAGGGTTACAGAAAAAGCATTAAATAATATGGGAATAAATACTATTGGAGAGCTTGCAGACACCCCCCTGAACCTGCTTGTGTCCAAATTTGGCGAAACAGGAAAAGTTATGCACGAACTTGCCAATGGAATTGATAACAGAGAGGTTGTCCCCAACCGGGAGCCAAAATCAGTGGGCAGGGAAACCACCTACAGCAAAGACATAGATGATCCAGGAATCCTGAAATCCACGCTGCTCCTGCTGTCTCAAAAAGTCTCCAGGAATTTAAACCTAAAAAAATATAGAGGCAAAACCCTAACCTTAAAAATCAGATTTGCTGATTTTAAAACCATTACCAGGAGTAAAACTCTCCAGGGTTACACCCATAGTATGATGGAAATATATAAAGCTTCTGTTGCTTTGCTGAAAAGCTCTGACCTGTTAAACAAAAAAGTAAGACTGATTGGAATATCGGTAAGCAACCTGAAACCTGATTACCTTTTAAACAGCAGCCTTTTTAGCCAGGAGCACAAGGAAGACAGCCTCACAGAGGCTATTGAAAGGATATCTGAAAAATTCGGAGAGGATAAAATAACCATAGCAAAAATTATGGGTAAATATAAAGATACAGAAAGCTAGTCATTCTAAAATATTTCAAACCGGTCTTGGCTAGCTTTACATATAGGGCATTTAGCTGGGGGTTTATTCCTGGCACATAAATAACCGCAAACCCTGCACCTGTATACAGGATATGCTCCCTTTATTTTCCCCCCGGGACTGCTGCTTTTTTCCTGCCCCCTTCTCTCTGGCACTGATTGGGTTTGTTTTTTACCTTCAGCCACTTCCTGGCTTACATACAAGCCGCAGTAACAATTGCCATAATCATAGATATCATCATCCCGGTAATCACAGGGACAGATAATATCAATATCTTCCTGCCTTTTTCCTGCTGAAAGCCTACAGGGACAGGATTGGTACCCATACCTTTCCTCATTTACCAGCAAGCTTTCCAGCAGCTGATTTGTAAATTCTTTATCTGGATTCAGGAAGTATCCTGACCTCCTGGCTTCCTGTTCTTTTTCCAGGAAAAGCTTCTTTATTTTTTTCTCTTCAATCTCCATATTCACTCCTCAAAATAATCCCTAATCTTATTTTCATCAAACCCTATAACGGCATCCTTGTTATTTATAACTATAGTAGGAAAGCCTTTTGCCGGGTTAAATTTTTTCAGATCCTTTAAAACTTTTTTTCTCTCTTCCTCTTCCAGCAGGTCCACGTCAATATAACTGTAAGCAATGTTTAAATCTTTTAAAAGATTTTTGGTTTTCCTGCACCATATGCAGGTGCTTAATGCATAAATTAAAACATTGCCCCTGTCTTTCCCTTCAACCTTTTTTACCTTTACCGCCATTATAAATCCCTACTCTCCTGTCTTGTATTTTAAAATTAAATCTACTGTCTGGTCAATATCTTCCCTGTTTATCCAATAATGGGTTACAAACCTATACTCCCCACCTAAAGGAGGATTTATTTTAACCCTGTTTTTTTCCATATAGTTGACAAAATCCTGGTGGTTAAAGCCTTCCCTCCTAACTTTAAAAAAGACCATATTTATATCCAGTCTTTCCCTAAGTACTTTTATAAAGGCTACGGCCTCCAGTTTTTTCGCCAGATACCTGGCTAATTTATGGTCCTCCCCTAATCTTTTAGTCATCTTCTCCAAAGATATAACACCGCTTGCAGCAATATAGCCTACTTGCCGCATTCCTCCCCCCATTAGCTTCCTGTATTTCCTTGCCCTGCTTATAAATTCTTCCGTACCGCACAATATCGACCCTATGGGCGAGCACAACCCCTTGGAAAGGCAGAACATTACAGAATCACAATTTTTTGCAATTTGTTTAGCCTCAACTCCTAAAAAGGCTGCAGCATTAAAAATTCTTGCCCCGTCCAAATGCACCGGAACCCCATATTCCCTTCCTAGACTGTATAATTCTTCCATTTCCTCTAGATCTAAAACAGTGCCATTGGAATGGGCATTTTCTGTACAAATAAGGCCGGTTTTAGGGAAATGTATATCGGATGGCCTAATTAATTTTTTAGCTTCCCTAATATTTATGCTCCCATTATTATCATTTAACAGCCTAAGCTGTACGCCTGCTAAAAAAGTTGGCGCCCCTACTTCATGTTGAACAATGTGGTTACTCTCAGCAATAATAACTTCATCTCCCCTGTCTGCATGGGTTAAAATTGCCAGTTCATTGCCGAAGGTACCTGAAGGAACAAACAAGGAATCTTCCTTGCCCATTTTTTCT
>JBNJCV010000030.1:0-18845 GCA_051744245.1 Actinomycetota bacterium
GTTTGTAAATTAGCTTCTTTTTATACTGTTTAATTTAGGTTACAATTAAACAAAGCTAAACTTTCCAGTAAGCACAAATGAGAACATATAAATTAAAGTCAGTTTTCATTACCATCATTATATTAGCAGCATTACTGCAGCTAATATTTGCGGCTGGAAGTCTCTATGGCCAAACCAATACAATAGATGATTTTTATACCACAGACATTGAAGGAATTATAGATCCAGCCCTAGCAAACCAGGTAAAAAAATCAATTACCCAAGCCACCCAAGACGGATATGCATTAATCCTTCAAATAGATACGCCGGGCGGGCTTGAAGCCTCCATGAGGGATATCATAAAAGAAATGCTAAATGCTTCTATACCTATTATCGTATATATCCAACCAGAAGGCGCCAGGGCTGCCTCTGCAGGAGTATTTATAACCTATGCAAGCGATATTGCAGCCATGCACCCAGGAACAAATATCGGGGCTGCCCATCCGGTTAACTTGGGCGGAGAGCAGGCATCAGAAGAAATGATGGAAAAAATTACCAATGACTCAGTAGCCTATATTAAAAACCTTGCAGAGAGCAAGGGAAGAAATACCCAATGGGCCGAAAAGGCAGTGCGGGAAAGCGTATCCATAACTGCAGGACAAGCACTGGATTTAGGAGTAATAGATTTCACAACCGAGAGTCTGGATGAACTTCTGGCAAAAATTAACGGTTTAGAAATTGAAAAAAACGGCCGGGCCATAATCTTTTCCACTGACCAGGCAAATGTAGAGGAAATTGAGGTGAGCTTTATAACTAAATTTCTTCATATTATCTCTAATCCCAACATAGCCTATATCTTATTTATATTGGGGCTGTTTGGGATAATCTATGAGTTTTCCCAGCCAGGCCTTGGCATATCCGGAGCACTGGGGGTTTTCTTTATAATCCTCGGCTTATATTCTTTTAGCATTCTTCCCATAAACTATGCCGGGTTAGGTTTAATAGTTCTGGCTATCATATTATTTATCCTGGATGTAGCCCTTGGGCTTAGCGGCGTACTCTCGCTTGCAGGTATTGCTTCCATGCTTATAGGATCATTTATACTTATAGATACCCAGGCTCCCTATCTTAGAATAGCCAAGGGCTTAATTATTGGAGCAAGCATAGCTGTATCTATTTTTATAATTATAGTAATAAGGGCAGTCTATAAGGTACACAGGAAAAAACCAGTTACCGGCGAAACGGGAATTATAGGTAAGGAAGCAATAGTTATAATTATGCTAAAGCCCGTGGGCCAGGTAAAGGTAAACGGTGAAATATGGAAAGCAGTATCTACAGGCAATAAAAAAATTAAAAAAGGCCGGAAAGTAATAGTTGAAAATGTTGAAGGCCTGACATTATATGTAAAAGAAAAAGGAGGATAAAAATGTATGTGGGAACGTTAGTAGTAATAATTATTGTGGCTATTTTCCTGCTGGTGGTCTTAATTTCGGCCATTAAAATTCTGCGGGAATATGAAAGGGGAGTTATTTTCAGGTTCGGTAGGCTAAGAGGTAAAAAAGGCCCCGGAATCTTTATAATAATTCCATTTGTAGACAAAATGATAAAGGTTGGCTTAAGGATAGTAACTATGGATGTCCCTCCTCAAGATATAATTACTAGGGATAATGTGCCAGTCAAAGTAAATGCTGTTGTATATTTCAGGGTAATGGACCCAGAAAAAAGCGTAGTAGCTATTGAAAATTATATGGTGGCCACCTCACAGATAGCCCAGACTACCTTGAGGAGCATAATTGGACAAGCAGACCTGGACGACCTTCTCTCAAGGAGGGAAAAACTAAACAAAGAACTCCAGGAAATTATTGACGAGCAGACAGACCCATGGGGGGTTAAGGTCTCTACAGTTGAAATTAAAGACGTTGAGCTGCCTCAATCTATCCAGAGGGCTTTTGCCAGTCAAGCAGAAGCAGAAAGGGAAAGAAGGGCAAAAATTATTAATGCTGAAGGAGAATTCCAAGCTTCCGAAAGATTGTCTGAAGCTGCAAACATACTAAGCAAGCACCCTGTATCGGTACAGCTTAGATTCCTTCAAACCCTAAAAGAGATATCGGCTGAGCAGAACTCCACTATTATCTTTCCCTTGCCCATTGACCTTATCCAAACATTTTTGAAAAAAATGGGAGGGCCAGAAAGATAAATTATTTAGCTAAAAAATAGTATTTTACCCTATTTTTTTTGCTCTTGGATTTATGAAGGGGGCAGCTTACGCATATCGGTTTGTCTTGTTTGCAGCTGCCCTCATTGCCGGATGTTTCCTGATATTCCACCCTCAGCTTGCCCTTTTTTACCAGAAATTCCATCATGCCTTCAAGGGCAGAAGGCTCAACCCCTAGTTTTTTGCTGAGAGTAGCGAGGGTTTCTGAATTATTTGATTTTTTATAAAATTCTATTATTTTATCAAGCATCTTATCCCCACCCCAGCAGGAGGCCTAACCTGTAAATTATAAAAGATAATATCCATGCCACTGCCAGGCTGTAGCCAATTGAAAAAAACATCCACTTATATGAATTTGTCTCTCTTTTTATGGCCACTACAGCTCCAAGGCAGGGAGTATAAAGCAATATAAATACCATAAAAGCATAAGCTTTAAGGGGGCTCATCAGCTCCCTTATTGCATCAACCAAACTGCCGGCTCCCTCGCCGGTATTCAGGACTACCCCAAATGTGCCTACCACAATTTCCTTGGCCACAAAGCCAAACAGCAGGGCAATGCTTTCAATCCAGCCAAAACCCAGGGGTTTGAGTGCCGGACTTATAAAATTACCTATTATGCCGGCAAAACTTTCCTTGCTAGCATACTGTACCCCTACAGGTAACGCCCCCAGAACCCAGATAAATACAGAACCAACTAGAATGATAGTTCCCATTTTCTTTAAGAATTCAGATCCTCTCTCCCACATGTGTATCAATGCGCCCTTTATGGTGGGGAGCCTGTATGGAGGAAGCTCCATAACAAATGGTTTGGACAGACCTTTAAAAAATATCTTGTTAAACAGTATGGATGAAAAAATAGCCACTAGTATTCCCAATACATATAAAGAAAATATAACCAGACCAGCTCTTGCCCCAAAAAAAGCTCCTGCCAGAAGCACATAGATTGGAATTCTTGCACTGCAGGATATAAAGGGTGAAATAAGTATAGTAACTAGCCTGTCCTTCCTCTCATCTAGTGTTCTAGTAGCCATTATGGCAGGCACGTTACAGCCGAATCCCATAATTAGGGGGATAAAAGACTTTCCGTGCAAACCTATCTTATGCATTATATTGTCCATGATAAAGGCTGCCCTGGCCATATACCCACTGTCCTCCAGAAAAGATATCAAGAAAAATAGTATAAATATATTGGGAATAAATATTAACACTCCCCCTACCCCACCTAAGACACCATCCAGGAGCAGGGAATTTATCCAGTCTGGAATGCCCGCAGCAACCATCAGCTTGTCTAAGTTTGAGGCCAAGATATCCAAACCTTTTTCCATGCCTGTCTGCAGATAACCCCCCACTTGGAAAGTCAACTGGAAAGTTATAAACATTAACAGCAGGAAAATAGGAATGCCTGCAATCCTGCTGGTAGCTATTAAATCTATCCTATCTGAGAGAGTCTGGCGGTCTATGGTAGTATCAAAATACCCGATTTCCCTAAGCAGCCCGCTTATATACCCGTATTTCCTGTCAGAAATTTCTATATCATAATTTTCCCCAAATATATTTTCAAGGTGGCTTTTTATTTTCCCCAGCAATTGTTCTACTTCCTCTTTCCCGGGTTGTTTTGCTAATTCACCGACTATCTCCTTGTCATCCTCCAAAAGTTTTATAGCCGCCCACCTGGGAGAATATTTTTCTCTAACTTTCTTAATCTTGCTTATGCTTTCTTCTATCCTTTTTATTTCTTGTTCCAATTCTTCCCCGTAATTTACACCCTTCGGGTGGGACTGTTGGGGATTTTCATAAACTTCAGCTATTTTGTCTTTCAGTTCATTAATACCCTTGCCTGTAGTACCTACAGTTGTAATTATGGGTACTCCCAGCAGATTGCTTAATGACTTTACATCTATCTGCTGTTTTCTCTTCTCCACAATGTCATACATATTTAAAACAAATATCAGCTTGGTTTTAAACCCAAGCTCTATTAATTCCAAAGCCAGGTAAAGATTTCTTTCTAGATTAGAGGAATCAATTACATCCACGACGATATCAGGGCCTTGCTCAATAATGTAATCCCTGGCTATTTTCTCATCCAGGGACAGTGCAGAAAGGCTATAAACGCCGGGAAGATCTACAATGTTGTATTTATACCCCTTATATTTTAAAGAGCCGGCTTTTTTCTCCACGGTTACTCCCGGCCAATTCCCCACATGCTGCCTGGCCCCAGTTAAACTATTAAATACAGTGGTTTTCCCGGAATTAGGGTTCCCCGCTAAACCTATGTTTATTTCTTTTTCCATAATTTAGGTATACCTAACTTTTTGTATAAAATATTACTTTAATTTTTTATTCTTGTCAAACAAGTTATATTGTAATTTTTTCATTTTTTCGGTTTTTATTGTAGAATTTATTAAGTTATTATTTTACCCCTAATTTATGAAAATTAATTCATACCCTTATAAAACTATTGTAGGTAAAAAAACTATTATCCGGAGGCTGGAAGAAAAGGATTTAGAAAAATCTCTAGTGTGGCTAAAAGATCCTAATGTAAATAAATACCTAAGCCAAAATTTTTCTGATCTGACCAAGCAGCAGGAAGGTGCATGGTACAGGCAAATGATTAAATCCCGCCATGACTTTGTGTTTGCCATTGATTCCAGGAGAGGAAAATACATTGGAAATTGTGCTATACATAAGATTAACTGGTTTAAAAAATCTGCAGAATTCGGGATTTTTATAGGGAATAAGGAATACTGGAACAGAGGCTATGGTTCGGAAGCAATAAAGAAAGTAATCCGCTTTGCATTTGATGACCTAAAGCTCAAAAAGATACTGTTAAATGTATATGAATACAACCAGAGGGCTATTAATGTTTACACAAAGTGTGGCTTTAGGCTTAAGAAAATATTAAGGAAAGACCATTATTACAATAATAAGTTGTGGGATACCCTAGTAATGGAATATACTGAAAATTTAAGCAGAAAGAAGAATGTACACATATAAGAGGAGAAATAAGGTAGGGCCTGGCTCAATTGTATTTGCCACCCTTTTTGTCCTTGCAATAATAGGGTTGTCATATCTTTTTTATACTGATAAAGGCCTGTTTTGGGACCTTTTGCCATTAGCTAGCATAACAATTGTGGTGCTTAGCATAATCTTTGCAATATTTAATTTCGTGCGCAGAAACTATATTGGTTTTCTATTTATCATATTCTTCATCATATTTATAGGTGGAATCATAATTTCAAGCTTGTTCGGTCCCTTTTCTCTCAATTACAGGGGAAACAGGAATTTTGAACAAGGTGACTACCGCCAGGCAATTGATGACTATGGTGGAATTGTCAATAATTACCCCACCAGCAGGTATTTTGATAATGCCCTTGAAAATCTTGCCTATGCCTATTATAAGACAGGAGACTGTAATAATACCATTGAAAGCTTAAACAGGGCCTTAGAACTGGGAATAATAAGTCAGAATTTAGAGGTAAAGAAAATGTTTGTTGATTGTTATCAAAAATTAGCAAATAGGCATATAGAAAATAATAATTACCAGCTTTCAGCGATGTATTTTCTTAAAGCTGTAAATGTGTATAGTCAGATAAAAGACCAGTACCCCGACGCTGACGCAGCTTTTATAGCTGAATATAAGATGCCTGAACTTACCTACAAAGCAGCAATTAATTACAAACAAGACTTAAACTGGGATAAAGCAATTGGACTGTTTAAAGACATAACCAGTAAATACCCTAATAGCGAATATGCAGAAAAGGCCGGCCTTCTTCTTTTTAATAGCTATATTAATAAATCCCTCGAACATAAAAATAAGGGGGAATATGCAGAAAGCATCAGTGAATTTTTAAAGATATTAGACCTTGGTACAAATGAGGAAGCCAGCTTTAAAATAACCCATTACAAAGATGTAATTCTGTCTGCCATCCCTATTGCTTATCTTGACAAGCAAGCATTTGCCTTGCTTGCAGAAAAGGAATACAAAAAAGCCTCTTTTTTATTTGAATCTATTATAGAATTCCACCCTGATTTTAGAGAAACTTATGGAGAATACCTGGCTGAAAGTAAAATAAGCCATATCTTAGAGAGTAATTACAAAAATTTAAGTATTGCCCAAAAAGAAGATATATATGTTAAAGAAAAAAGCATCCTTGTGGTTGAAAATAGTACCATCCTAACTCTTTATCTATACATAATAGGTAATACGGAATTAGCAGCTGAAATTGGACCAAATTCAGTACTAGAATTTGAACTTGTACCCGGAAGTTATAAAGTAGCTGCAGACTTTAGCAGTGCAACCCAAACTCCCTTATTCGGTAACTTAAGTTTTGAAGAGGGGACAAAAAATATAATTACAGTTAAAAACCTGCCCTATTAAACTAATCCCCTTAAACCATCATTTATCAAGCTTTTAAGATTGTCGTCTAAAAAACCCTTAATATATCCGCGGTCTATTCCCCTGTCAACTTCTAAACTCATCTCCATTCCCTGCATCAATTTATTTAAGGGCTCCTTAGCAGCTTCTATCTTGCTTTTGGTTACCTGCTCGGTATCCCTTTTTATTTCTTTAGTTATCCTGTCTGCAATTTTATTGAATTCATCATACCTGTCCTTTAGAGCTCCAGTAAATTGGGCTTTTTGCCAAAACCATCTTCCACTGTTTTTCTGGTTATAGAGGTTGAATAAACCAAAGAGATATTCAATGTCTACATTGTTTTTTTCGCATATTTTTTTGATTATAAACATCCTTTTTGAAACATAGGATGCTTTTTTTAATTTTTCATATTCATCCATTTAAAACACCTTCTAATAAAATTAGATTGTTAAAATTATTTTAATCCAAATTTATGTAATCCTCCAACTTTTCTTCACCAACATAAAACCTTAACAGCTTATCCTTCCCATTTTTTATGCCTATCCTCTTACCCCTGCTTATATCCCTTTTATATATAATAATTCCAAAGTCAGCTATAGACAAATCATTTCTTGAATCTGTAATGTCTTTGCCATTATCTCTTAAATCTATGCCCATGGCTATAGTTAATTTGCCCGGCCCATTGGCTAGCTTTCTTATATCTTTTATACCTCTCCTTTCCTGCATCAAGCTTATGCCTTCCATAGGAAATACTTTCCTTATAAGTACAGCTCCTGCCTCTCCTTCTCTTTCTGTCACTATATTAAAAAGATGATACATTCCATAACATAAATAAATATAGGCTATTCCCGGCTTCCCAAACATCAATTTTGTCCTGGGAGTCTTTCCCCTGTAGGCATGGCTGGCTGGATCCCTCCGCCCATAGTAAGCTTCTGTTTCAGTTATTATGCCTGCAGCATTTCCTCCTTTGGAACACACAATTACTTTGCCCAGCAATTTTTCAGCCACGTCCTCAGCTTTAACTGAATAAAAACTCCTGTTTAAAGATATTGTTTGTTTAATTTTATCCATTTAGAAAATAATAAAATCTACAAAGCTATAATTGCTGGATGTCCCGGCCTTGCCTCCAATATGGTAATATAGGTACGGACAACGGTCCTTGAATTTCTAATTATATATATTTTCATAGCTTATTAATTCTAACAAAAAACAAGCCAATAATCATTTATACTTAATCTTATTCTGTAACCAGCTTTAACTTTCCTCGATTCTCATAAAAAATTTCCTAAAAGTCTTAATCTAAAGGTAGTTTCAAGTATTACTTTTTTGAACAAGCTAAACAGAATCTTATCGGAACTTCAACTTAGATATATCTCTAGCTTTTCAAAGCTAGTATTATATTGCTTTTCTAAAGAAATACAGGCTAGTACACGGTAAACAAAAATACATTCCTGCCACGAAGGGTTAGGAACTAACATCTAATTAGTAAACCAATATTAAAAAATCAACATCTATAAGCATTTATTTAAAGCCAATAATAAATTAATATTAATAAAAAACCTCAAGGAGGAATCATATGGGCAATAAATTTTTTCCCTACCTTCTGGCTATAATAACCATGTTTTTTTGGGGGATAGCCCCTATTTTTGGTAAGTTAGGCCTTCAGAGAATGAGCCCTTATACTGCTCTTGCAATAAGAAGCTTTGTAATATCTTTTATTCTCTTAATTATAGTTCTTGTAAGGGGGGATATTCAGCAACTAGCAGCAGTTGATGCAAGAAGCGCAATTTTTATTGCAGCTGAAGGAATTTTTGCATCCCTGCTGGGCCATTTTGCTTACTATTATGCACTCAAACTGGGAAATACTTCCAGAGTTGTCCCAATTGCATCTGCCTTCCCCATAGTTACAGTAATAGTAGCTTTAATATTCTTTTCTGAAAAGATAACCTTGATAAAAGGAACTGGCATCATTTTGATACTGGCAGGCATATTTTTACTCAGGTTTTAATTGGATTTGTTGGCCCTGTTTGACGCTTTTTAAATATTTTATATCAGCCTTTTCTGCTATCTTCCCAATAACTGTGACCGGGCTTGCAGCTTTTGGCTTTTCTGAAGTGCTTTCAGGAGTCTTGCCAAAAAATATACAAAATGCATTTCCTGGCGGCCAGTAAGCCACATCTCCAATATCAACTATTTCTTTTCCGTCCTCTAAATCATTGTGCAAGGGAATGCTAAAATATATTTCATTGCCCCATACTTGAGCTCTCGCATCCAGGGGCAAAATGCCACTTATGTCTTTTGCAGTTTTGGTATTGTTTAATACTATATTTATATTTTTTTGGCTGGTAGCTAATTTTATGTTTTTTTCCATAATATGCAATATTTTAAAAGTTTTCCATTATTATGACAAATAATAAATAAATTATTGAATTACCCATAAAAATTTTGTATATTACTTTAATGAATTTAATGCAAAACGACAATTAAAAATTAAAAGAAAGGATGCTAATGGAAGTAAGAATAGATGAGGAACTCTGTACAGCATGTGGACTGTGTGAGGAAACTTGCCCGGATATTTTCAAGATTAACGAAGATAAAGATGTAGCTGAAGTTGTAAAAACTGAATATGATGAAGACGATGAAGAATGTATAGAGGAAGCTGAGGAAAGCTGCCCAACTGAAGCAATAATTGTAGACTGACCATAAAACTATTTGAGTGGGAGGCTACTCAAATAACGGGTAGCCGACTTCTCATATCATATATTTACTCATAAAAATTTTTAATTCTTCCATTAAGTGCCGTAAAATGCCTAGAGTATTTTCCCGTTAACATAGAATAAAAGAACTTTTAAAACTACCAAGGCAAAAAGTTTCTTTAAAATACATTTTAGGTATCATATAATTCTACAAGTTTAATCTATTTTTCTAATGCAAGAATAACCAGTCTCTCTTCTTTACTAACATAGAAAACATGCATTGCTATAATGTTTGTGGGTGTAGCCAAGACAGATAAAAAGTTTATTATTAGAAATTTTCAACCTAATAGATACAATACTTTAGTGCTTTTTTAATATCATTAGGATAGCCCTAGAGAAAACAGGGCTATCCTAACTTTTATTATTTGTAATTTTTTATCTTCCCTTATAAGACGTTAGCAGCCAATCTTTAATAATTAATACCAATCCGCCAAATCCGAATAACATTCCTGCAAGCCTAGCTAACCAGCCAATAAAAGGTATGCTGTAAGCAATCATTATAATTACTAGCCCAATCAAGTATGCTAATACCTTCCAGCCATATTTGCTGAGATCTAGTGTAGATTTAGCCAAAATAGTTTTTCCCAGAAGGTAAGAAAGAAATATCCCACTAACATAGAGGAGCAATCCATACAGAACCAGTAAAATCGCGTCAGAAGTCAATAATACAACTCCTACACCAGAACCTATAATTGTTACAAACAGGATTATGGATATAATAAATAGTACAACTGCTGCAATTGGCACACCAAATACCATGATTGCACCTGCGCCCACGCTGTTACCAAGAGTGTTTTCTAGTTTCTGATTAAATTTATCAAACGCTTTAGGAATTGCAAGTAAGAGCAGTATTCCTAACACAAACAAGCTTATAAAAGAAATTATTTTGCCCCCAAAATATGTGGCCGCAAAAATGGAAAATGGGGACGCTTTTGCTATTTTAGTTTCTTTTTGTTTTTCTGTTACCAGGTTAAAGTTTACGTCTCCTGCTATGCTGGCATCTTCAGAAATACTTGCTTCACTAGAAGAGCTATAGCTGAGGTCTCCACCTATATCAGCACTGGAGGTAATATTAAGGGAACTAACATCGTCTATCCTCACATCTTTCCCAACTGTTGCGCTTATAGTTATGTTGCCTCCCGATCCTATAACCTTGTCAGCTACCTGGCCACTGATGGAAACGGTACCCCCAGTTATAACTAAATCTCCACCAATATTTGCTTCGCTTCCAATAGTAACTTGGCCACCAGCTACAATTAAGTCATCCTGAATGCTGGAGTTAATATTTATTATTCCTCCCGCAATCCTGGCATCATCTCCTACATCTCCGGTTATTTCAAGCATTCCTCCGGATGCTATCAGATCTCCGCCGACATTTCCGCTAGCATTTACCCTGGCTCCGGCAGCTACAAAATCCCCGGCTATATCATTTAGCAGGTTTACCGTGTTTCCAAATGCATAAAGGTCGTCTGAAACTTCCTCGCTTATGTTTACGGTTTCTCCTCCTTTTGAAGTAAAAGCATAAAGAGGAGAGGCAAATAAAAATATTCCAAACAAAAATATAATTCCAAAAACCAGCCCTTTTTTCAAAATAAACACCCCCTAAAATATTTATAATTTTCTATATCCAATTTTAATAATTGTTAACATTATTGTAAAAACTATAAAAATTAAAAAAACTGACCCTTTAATAATTATGTTTTAGTGTAAAACAGATTTTCTTTCTTTTCCCCTAAGCTCCAATATTGGCCGCCAACATAACATAACATATCAAGTTTTGAATAATCCGGCTTTCCGCCCTTCTCATATGCATCCTCGATATGAGTTAAAACCACCTTTCCAATAAACATATCATGGGAGGAGAAAGGAATGATCTTTTCAAGGGTGCACTCCATCCTTACCGGGCACTCTTTTAGTAAGGGTACATTTATCCTTTCTGCTTCCAGTTTACTGAAGCCGGTTAAGCTAAATTTATCTACCCTATCTCCATGGGTGCTGCCACAGATATCCACTTCCCTTATATTTTCTTTTCTTGGTATGCACACTCCAAACTGCCTGGTTTCCTTTATAATGCCTGCTGAATATTTTCCTTTGGAAATATTAATATTTAACATCGGCGGCTTGTTCTCATGAATTCCTACCCAGGAAAGTGCTACAATATTATCCTTACTACCCCTTGTGGTTACTAAAACCACAGGGAGGGGTGCTAAAAAACTTTTAGGTTCTTTTGTTGTAACCATTTAAATTCCTTTCAATTTTATGTAGATATTTTTTTAAAACTACATTATTATATTATTAATTTACCCAACTTTTTTAAAACAAAAATATTTTTATGTACTTAACCATTACAATAGAAGTTCTGGCAGGGTTATCACTATTTATATTCGGCATTAATAGGTTAAGCAATAGTTTACAAAAAATTGCCTCTAATAAGCTTAGGTCTGTTATAAATTTTCTGGCCAAAAAAAATTGGTCAACATTACTTATAGGCTTGTTTACTACGGTAATAATCCAAAGCAGCAGCGCTACTTCTGTAATGACAGTGGGTTTTGTAAATGCAGGGCTCCTAACCCTCCGCCAGGCCATTGGCATAATTATGGGAGCAAATATCGGCACCACCATAACCGCACAGATTATTTCCTTCAAAATAGATGTTTTATCTTTTCCTGTAATAATTATTGGATTCGCCTTTTATTTTTTCGGCAAGAGAAAAAAGTATAAAAATATAGGAATGGCTATAATAGGCTTGGGCTTATTATTTTTAGGCATGTCCATTATGAAAGGTGCCTTAAGCCCTTTAAGGGAAAACATTGCCTTTAAAAATTTTCTGTTGATTTTCAGTAAAAACCCATTTTTAGGCGTACTTGCCGGAATAGCCCTTACAGCTATGCTGCAAAGCAGTTCTGCAACCATTGGCCTGCTAATAGCATTAGCTAGCCAGGGACTAATTCCCATAGAGGCAGCTATACCCATTCTGCTGGGAGACAATATTGGCACCTGCTCAACTGCTTTAATTTCTAGTATAAAGGCTACCATTACTGCGAGAAGGGCTGCTTTCTCGCATCTGATGTTTAATTTAGTAGGAACTGTAATTTTTATGATGTTATTGTATATATTCAAGTTCCAGGACTATATTATTGCATTTACCGGTAAAAGCATTCCCCACCAGATTGCCAACCTTCATACAGGCTTTAATATAATAACTACAGCAATACTATTTCCAATGGTGGGCCTTTTTGCAAAAGCCGTTAAAAAAATATTCCCAGGAAAAGACATAACAGTAAACAAAAATGCCCTTTTTCTAGATCCCAGGTTAATACAAACCCCAGACATAGCTCTGGGGCAGGCTAAAAAAGAGTTAAGCAGGGTAACTAATATAACCAACGAGATGCTAAATCTGGCTTTCGAAAGGGAGCAAAAAAAGCACTCCGTAATTGAGGAAAAACTGCTTGACAGGGAATCGGCAGTAGACAACATTACTGAAGATATTATAAGATATCTGACAAAACTTTCCCAAAAGCCGTTAAACCGCAGATTATCAGATAGGCTTACCAAATTTTTACACAATGCTTATGACCTGGAAAGAGCAGCTGACCATTGTGAAAGTATTATGTATTTAATACTAGTAAAAGAAGAAAATAAGATGACTTTTTCCAAAATTGCCCAAGAAGAGCTAGAAGAAGCTATAAACAAAGTAAAGCAGATGTTTGAGGCTTTAACCACTGGCATGGAAAACGACGACCAGAAAAAATACAGGGAATGTGATGATATTGAAGAAGAGATTGACAAAATCGTGCAAAAAAACAGAAGCAGCCATCTTAAAAGGCTTCAGAGTGGTGAGTGCATGCCCCTATCAGGAGTAGTTTTTGCAGATATAATACTACATTTAGAAAGAATTGGTGACCTGCTTCATGGAGTTTCCAGAAATTTAAAAGAGTAAACAGTTTATCCATTCAAAGTATTTAAGTAGAGCATCTTAGTGTAAAACCTTTAAAATAAAAGTAAAAAACATAGGCCCATGCAAAACTCTCTATCAAAATAATGTAAATTTTAAGTTTTGTAATAAAAATAGGAATATTTTAATTATTGCCATAAATGGATAACCTAAGAGATATACAACTAACAACTGTTAAACTGGAAGAGCTTCTGTTAACAATCTAAGCAGGTAGCTTAAGCTTGAAAGCACCAAGGTTTAGACATTCTTGATAAAGTTTCGGGGAGTATAGTGCTAGAAAATAGCAAAAATTTTTCAGACCTACCGGTGAAAGATAAAATAAAACCCGGTCAGACAGTTAGAATTTTAGTAATATCTTCCCTTATTTTCCCTAAAAAAGCTTTTGGGTCTTCTGCCTGGCAAATGGCGGTCCCCATTACCAGAACATTGGCCCCAGCTTTAACTGCTTTAGGGGCAGTTTCTGCACCAATTCCCCCATCTACTTGGATCTCTATTGCTCTTTTATAGTTTTTCTGCTTCCCATATCTGCCGGTTATGCTGTTGGTCTTTTTAATTTTATCCAACATGGGATAAATGAATTTTTGCCCTCCAAATCCAGGGTTTACAGTCATAATTAAAATTAAATCCAAAAGGTGCAAAACATTTTCTACAACACATATTGGAGTAGACGGATTTAATGCTATGCCTGCTTTAACTCCTGCCTCTTTTATAGTAGATAGCAACCTCTCAATATGGGGGCTGGCCTCTGCGTGTATGGTTACAAGATCTGCCCCACTGTCTATGAACCTTCCTATAAGCATCTCTGGCCTGCTTACCATCAGGTGGACATCCAGGAAGAGATTGGTATTTTTCTTTAAGCTGGACACTACCCCAGGTCCTATAGATAAATTAGGAACAAAATTTCCATCCATTATATCAAGGTGGAGCATATCTACCCCTGCTTCTTCTACTTGGGCTATTTGTCCAGAAAGGTTATAAAAATCATAGTTAAGTATGGAGGCCGCAATCTTTATTTGTTTTTTTTCCATATTATCATTCCTCTAATAGTTCTATTAGCCGTTTTTTTTCTTCCTCAATTTCATTGCCAGTTATAAAAGGTATGCCGCTGATTTTAGGCCTGGAGATTTTGGATGGCAATTGCTTGGTGCTAACTATAATGTCTGCTCCTTTATACAATTTACCAATATCTGAAGCCTTGCATTCTATTATTTCCGCATTCAGATGCTTATCCTTTAACAGCCCTTTTATTTCTTCCGCAATAAAGGAGCTGACAACGGAGCCTGCCCCGCATGAAACCAGGATTTTTTTTAATTTTGCAACCAAAAGTTCTCCATTCTAATATTTATCCATCTAATTCTAATATAATAATATATAATTTCAAAAGCTTTATTTCCAATAATTTGTAAAAAACAATTTTTTTGATATAATTTCTTACCACTATAGGAATATTGAAAATTTAATAATGAATTTTCGAGGAGGGGTGAAATTCCCTGCCGGCGGTAATAGTCCGCAACCCTTTTAAGGTTGACTTAGTGGAATTCTAAGACCGACAGTTAAAGCCTGGATGGGAGAAAATTTGTGACTTTGTATTTAGCCATGGGTTTTCTCCATGGCTTTTTCTTTTTAAGATGAAAAAATTTTCAGAACAAGATAAAAAATATATGCAATTGGCTATTAACCTTGCAGAAAAAGCAAGGGGGAAAACCGCGCCAAACCCTATGGTTGGCGCAGTAATAATAAAAGATGGCCACATAATATCCACAGGCTATCATAGGAAAGCTGGAAAGCCGCACGCTGAAATAGAAGCAATTAAAAAATGCAGGGAACCGCTTACAGGATCCAAGATGTATATAACTTTAGAGCCTTGCTCAACTTATGGAAGAACTCCCCCCTGCACCACAGAGTTAAAGAAACATAATTTTTCTGAAATTATCATTGGTTCAAAAGATCCCAATCCAAAAGCTTTTGACCGTGGAATAAAAATTCTAAGGGATCATGGTTTTAAAGTTAAAGTGGGATTGCTTGCTCCCAGAATCAGAAAACAAAACGAAGCCTTTTTTAAAAACATGGAAAAAGCCATCCCCTTTGTTACCGCCAAAATTGCCTCCAGCATTGATGGAAAGCTGGCAGCTAAAAGCGGGGATTCAAAATGGATAACCTCCACTGAATCCAGAAAAACTGTTCAAAAATTAAGAGCAGAAGCAGGCTGTACATTAACCGGAATAAACACTGTTATATCAGATAACCCTTACCTCTTCCCCAGGAAAAAACTGGATGATTATTCAGTAGAAAAAAGGCTTGAAAACTTCACCAGAGTTATCCTGGACTCCAGTTTAAGAATTGCCCTTGATTCAAACATTGTAAAAACCTCAAACAAGGTAAACACAATTATATTTTCCTCCAGCAATAACATAAAGAAGGAAGATAAACTAAAATCCAATAATATAAAGGTGGTTAAAATTAACCTGAAGGCAAGCGGCAGCCTACTTAAAATATTAAAAATTCTTTACCAGGAATTTAGCATTTATTCTATCCTGGTAGAATCCGGCCCCACCCTGCTAACTTCATTGCTTGAGGCTAATTTAATAGATAGGCTGACAATATTTTTAGCACCAATAATAATTGGGGCCAATAGCGGATACGATATGTTCGGGGACCTGGGAATAAACCATATAAAAGAGGCTAAAAAACTTGTTTTTGATAAAGTAGCAGAACAGGGCAAAGATATAATGGCAATAGCATATCCAAAATAAAATGTTTACAGGAATAATTAAAAAAACAGGAAGAGTCAGCAAAATAGCTACTGTAGCTGCAGGCAAAAAAATAACTATAGAATGCAGTGAAATATTTGAAAATTTGAAGATTGGGGATTCTATAGCAGTGGATGGCTGCTGCCTTACAGTCAAAAGCAAGGACGGGGACAGTTTTTCTGCTGACCTTTCCCGCCAGACCATTGAAAATACTACTTTTAAGAATATTAGGGAAGGCCAAATTGTAAATTTAGAAGAGGCGTTGGCTGCAGGCGAGAAACTAGGAGGCCATTTTGTATCCGGCCATATTGACAATGTGGCCAGAATTTTGGACATAAAAAGAACCGGGGATTTCTATAACCTGGAAATAGAGCTAAAGGAAGGAAATAAGCCTTTTGTAGTTTCCAGAGGCTCTATAGCCCTTGATGGTATCAGCTTAACTATTGCTGCTGTTAGCAGTAAAAGCTTTAGCCTTACAATTATCCCCCACACATTTAATAATACAAACCTTTATGCCAAAAAAGCCGGGATTTTGGTTAACCTGGAAGTAGATTTGCTGGCAAGGTATATGGCAAATTATTTAGAGAATAGGAATATTTCTAATAAAGACAAATTATTAAAGGAGAAATTAGAAAAATATGGCTTTATCTAAAAACTATTTTTGTTCTATTGAACAATCTATTAAATATGTAAGGGATGGAAAAATAATAATTATTGTCGACGACAGGTCCAAAAAAAATGAAGGAGTATTTTTCCAGGCAGCTGAAAAAGCAACTCCTGAGTCAATAAATTTCTTTATGACCCATGGGAAAAGCCTTATATGCCTACCCTGTCTTGAAGAAAGGTTAAAACACCTAAAGATACCCATGATGATAAGCGGCAATGACCCACATTCTAATATTGCCTCTTTTGCAGTGTCCATAGACATAAATAAAGCAGGAACAGGTGTCTCTGCAAGCGATAGAGCCTCCACCATAAGAGCTTTTCTAGACCCTAAAACAAGACCTGAGGATATTTCCATGCCCGGACATATTTTCCCTTTAAAAGCCCAGCCAGGGGGAGTGCTTGCCAGGGCAGGCCACACGGAATCAGCAGTAGACTTGACTAAGATTGCAAATATGTATCCAGCCGGGGTAATATGCGAAGTGGTAACCGAAGAAGGAGAGGTAGCCCTTCTTCCAGACCTGGTAAATATTTCTAAAAAATTTGGCCTGAAAATAGTAACTATAGAAGAACTTATAAGGTACCGCAAGAAAAAAGAAAAGCTTATTGAAAAGGTTGCAGAAATAAACCTGCCTACAAAATGGGGAAACTTCAAAGCAACAACCTACCGGTCAAAAATAGATAATGAGAGCCACATTACTTTAATTAAGGGAGACATCCGTGGCAAAAAAGATGTACTGGTAAGAGTGCATTCACAATGCCTTACTGGAGATACCTTCGGTTCAAAAAGATGTGACTGCGGAGAACAATTAGACAGCGCATTTAACCTAATTAACAAAAAAGGCACAGGAGTACTGTTATACATGGCCCAGGAAGGAAGAGGCATAGGTTTATGCAATAAAATGAAGGCTTACGAACTGCAAGAAAAAGGTTTGGATACGGTAGAGGCAAACCTAAAGCTAGGTTTTGATGCGGACCTAAGAGATTATGGCATTGGGGCACAAATTCTGGCTGACCTTGGACTGTCAACCATACACCTTATGACTAATAACCCCCAAAAAGTAGTAGGGCTTTCCGGGTATGGGCTGGAAATAACTAAAAGGATACCCTTGAAAGTTACCCCCAATAAAAATAATAAAAAATACCTTAAAACCAAAAAAACAAAACTAAACCATTTATTAGACTAGGGAAAGGATAATCATGAAAAAATTTGAAGGAAAATTAGATGCAACAAACTTAAAAATTGGGATATCGGTCAGCCGCTTTAATGAATTTATAACTTCAAAGCTTTTGGACGGAGCCCTTGATTGCCTGAAAAGGCATAATTGCCCGGAAAAAAATATTGAAATTGCATGGGTGCCGGGAGCCTTTGAAATGCCCACCGCAATTAAAATAATGGCAAACTCAAAAAAATATGATGCCCTTATTTGCCTGGGAGCAGTAATAAAGGGAGACACTTCCCACAACCAATATATAGCAAGTGAAACCATTAAGGGAGTCTCCAAGATAAGCCTTGATTTCGGGATACCTATTGCTTTCGGGGTAATAACCCCAGACAGTTTAGAGCAAGCCATAGAAAGAGCAGGAACCAGAAAAGGAAATAAAGGCTGGGAGGCAGCACTTAGTGCAATTGAGATGGCAAATCTTATTGGCCAGCTTAAATAAATTAGAAGTGCCTAAAGCCAAATAGGCACTTCTAATTTAATATCCCTATTAAAGCCAGTTATCCAATAAGCTCTTCTGCCAGGTCTACTGCACTTGATGCATCTGCTGCATAACCGCTTGCACCAATCTGGTCTGCATATTCCTGGGTTAGGGGTGCTCCGCCTACCATAACCTTAACTTCTTTGGTCTCCCCGTCTTTTTTAAGTGTTTCAATTACATCCTTCATTACCGGCATGGTAGTGGTTAGAAGTGCTGATAGGCCCAGTACTTGTGCCTTGTTCTTTTTTATCTCTTCTACAAACTTTTCTGTAGGTATATCCACACCTACATCTATTACATCAAATCCTCCGCCTTCAAGCATCATTCCTACCAGGTTCTTGCCTATATCATGCAGGTCTCCCTGTACGGTGCCAATTAAAACCTTGCCTTTGGAGGTGGCTCCGGATTCTGTTAGCAGGGGCTTTATTATATCCATTGCTGCATGCAT
>JBNJCV010000031.1:0-18754 GCA_051744245.1 Actinomycetota bacterium
CCTAGGCATTCTAGTTCTCATTACTATAATGGTAACAGCAGTGTCGGAACCCTAAATGGAAGATGGGCACCAGGGAGTACATATACTGATAAAATACTCCAGTTTGCCAACCAGATATACGGTAGATAATCCTTAGCAAAAAAATAAACATAATTTAAGTACTTCTTTTTATAATATATAAATATTTATATCTATAATAATTTTATTCTAAAAGTCATTGACAAATAATTTATTTGTATTATAGTTCTTTAATACATAGAAAATAATTTAAAAAATTTAATATTAGATATATTTCAGATGCTTAGAAACTTTCCTTTGTCTGGACGCTAGGGAGAGTGGAGCAAATAGCGTAACCGGCTGAAAGGCCGGTTTTTTATTTTGCTAAAGAAACTTAATGGGAAGGAGGGAAATTAAAAAATATTTTAAAATTATTAACACTTTAGATCAAAAGGGGGTAACATATGAAAAAGTTAATTATTTTAGCTTTGGTTGTTGCGGTTGTAGTTATGTTTAGTATCCCAGGTGCACTATTTGCTGATGGCTATGAATTTCCTAGCACAAATGAGGAGAATAAAAATGGAGAAAACAGTGCAAGACCTGGAGTTATTGGGCCACACGTTAATCTTGTTAATGCTGGTATTGGTGAGGTAACGCTAGAATTTGTCAATCCCGAGCCATATTTAGCAGGTTTTGAATATCGGAGTGATGGCAATACAAATCAAGCTGTAGGTTCTAACCATTTTAACCCTTGTCTTAATGACAATCTGTATCCTTATATTGTTTTGGGAGGTAATGAAACAACCGAAATGACAATTGCAGCAAAAGAATATGTTGAGGTTCGTCTTACTTTTGGAGGAGAACGTGATTGGGATTTTGACTGGACTGCTTTTTATTCTGAAAAAGCTGTAATTACCGCAATACAGAAATTTGGTGGTAATATTAATCCATCAGGGGATATATTAGTTCCTGGGGGTGATTCCTTAACCTTTACAATTTCTGCCACTCCCCATACCTACATATCTGACGTAAAGGTTGATGGTGTATCTGTTGGAGCGGTTACAAGCCATACTTTCTCAAATGTAGACTCAAACCACACTATAGAACCTTTCTATGAGCCAACCGAGGGAGCTAAGGCTGCAGCAAATTGGGCAGCAGGAGTTGGTGTTGCTGGAATAACAGAAGGAATTGAAGTTCTAGGTGTTACAGAAGCTGGTGATTCTGCTGACTTTATAACATTAATGTATAACAATATACTTGACAGGGAACCAGACGCAGAAGGATTGCAGAATTGGGTAGATGCCTTAGAAGCAGGAATGACTGGAAAAGATATTGCTACAGCATTTATCTTTAGCGATGAATGCCAGGATAATATTTCAGGTTATAGCAATATGGAATATGTTACATTCCTATATAATGCCTTATTTGACAGGGCAGCAGACTCTGAAGGCTTAGACAGTTGGGTAAATGCAATAAGTGATGGCATGAGCTGGATGGAAGTAGCAGAACATTTCTGTGAATCCAGTGAATGGGCTGAACTATGTGAAAGCTACTCTGTTGAACCTTATTAAGTAATCTAATACTTATAGATAGCCCGGGTACTGTAATAATGCCCGGGCTATTTTTTTTTATGGCCATTTTTATAGCCTCCAATAAATGGTATAATAAGCGCTAAATTTTACATCCTTAATATTGCTATGTTCAAAAAAAAAGTTGAAGAAATATTTACTAGATTAAAAAAATACAATGACCTAAGGACATCTGCTCCTATGCAAAGAGACTTTACAAGTAAAGTAAAGCATATATATTCAAGACTTGTTTTCTTTGCTCTAACCCCCCTTATAAACCGCCAGAATGCATATAACAGGGCAACCTTTGATTACAATCAGCAGATATTCGAGCATCTGGAAGATATAGACACTAAAATCGGTAATATAAATGAAAAAATCAGGGAATTTAACCAGAGGCTGGATAGTCTTGAATACAAAGTATTTGTTGACTTTCCCCCCGGTTTTGATTATTCACAGTTTGAAGACCAGTTCAGGGGGCCTGAAGATAAGGTAAAGGAGAGGCAGAAAATCTACCTTGGTTATCTGAACAAGAATCTTCCCACCCTTGATATTGGATGCGGGAGGGGAGAATTCCTGGAGCTACTGGCAGAGGCAGGCTTTAAGGCTTATGGCATTGATACCAGCATTAAAATGGTTGAAAGGTGCAGGAATAGAGGGCTGTATGTAGCCCATTCCGACGCGGTAAGCTATCTTAAAAATTATGAAGGTAGTCTTGGCAATGTATTTATGTCCCAGATAGTAGAGCACATGGACTACAAGGATACCTATGAGGTTATAAGGCTGGCCTGGGAGAAGATGGAAGAAGAGGCAGTAATACTTATTGAAACTGTCAACCCCAATTCTTTTTATGCCCAGTCCAGGGGCTATGTCATAGACCCCACCCACGTAAAGCTGGTTTCCCCCGAAACACTGAGCTATACCTACCAGAAAGTAGGATTTAGAAACCTGAGGATAATATACAAAAGTCCCGTTCCTAAGGGTGAAAGGCTTAAGCTTTTAGGGGAAGAGGTAAAAGCTAATAAGGATATGAAAAAAATATTGTCCAAATTAAACAGTGATTTAAAGAAATTAGATGATATAATATTTGGGAATTTAGAATATGCAATTCTGGGAGTAAAGTAATTGATTGCAAATATTAGAAAACTTTTTTCATACCGCGAACTTATATTCTCCCTAACCAAAAAAGAGCTTAAGGTAAAATACCGGGGATCTGTGCTGGGTTTTTTGTGGTCCCTTTTAAACCCCATACTCATGATGCTAGTCTACTCTTTTGTATTTTCCATAATAATGAGGCTGGGGGTAGAAAATTTTGCCATCTTTTTGATAAGCGCTCTTTTGGGTTATAATTTTTTGGCCAATTCAGTAAGTTATGGCACCAGCAGCATAGTAGCCAATGGCAATTTGGTAAACAAAATATATTTTCCCAGGGAAATCCTTCCGCTATCCATTGTATTTGCAAACCTTATGAATTTCTTATTTGAGCTTATAGCCTTGTTTATAGTGCTTGCGGTAATGGGGTATAAGTTTTACATGTACCTGTATTTGCTTCCCCTGGTTATCTTTGTACAGTTTTTCCTGGTGTCAGGGGTAACCCTGCTGGTAGCAGCCCTGAATGTTTTTTTCAGGGACTTGCAGCACCTTGTAAGCATCATCATGATGCTGTGGTTCTTCGGTACTCCCATAATCTATCCACTGGATTTAGTGCCTGAAACTTTTAGGAGGATACTAATGTTTAATCCCATGGTCCTTTTTGTTAACCTGTACAGGAACATGTTTTACCATGTAAAGCACAGCCCGGAGTTTGTTATGCCCGGGACTACTTCCATAGTAACCGGAATAGCAGTATCGTTTTTGCTGTTCTTTGTAGGCTACTATGTATTTAAGAGACTGGAACCAAGATTTGCAGAGGAAATATAATATGGCAGAAGCAAATAACATAGCAGTAGACATAGACAAGGTTACCAAAAGATACAGAATTTACCATGAGAAGATACCCAGCTTAAAAAACACTATTCTGAGGGGCAAAAGGCAGACCTATGAGGAATTTTTGGCTCTAGATGAGGTATCTTTTTCCATAAAGCACGGGGAGACCTTTGGAATAATTGGCCCTAACGGGTCGGGCAAAAGCACGCTGCTTAAGATGATAGCCAATATAATACAGCCAAACTCGGGCCAGATAAGAATTGATGGCAGTGTATCGGCCTTGCTTGAGCTGGGGGCAGGGTTTCACCCTGACCTTACCGGCAAGGAAAACATATACATAAATTCTGCCATACTGGGCATGAGAAAGAAAGAAGTAGACAGGAGATTTGATGATATTGTAAAGTTTGCAGAGCTTGAAAAATTCATTGACACCCCGGTTAAAAACTACTCATCGGGAATGTACATGAGGCTGGGGTTTTCCATAGCCATAAATGTAGATCCGGATATACTGCTGGTAGATGAAGTACTGGCTGTGGGGGATCAGTCCTTCCAGGCTAAATGCTATAAAGTTATATATGACATAATGAAAAGGGGCAAGACCATAATAATTGTATCCCATGACCTGGAGACCATATCTGACTTGTGCAGCAGGGTGGCATTCCTGAGGGATGGTAAAGTGGTGGACATGGGAAACCCTATCCGGGTGGTAAGCCAGTACAGGGCATTTGTAGAAGAACTGGAAAAGGAAAGGGCAGCTGAGCAGCAGCAGGAAGAAAGAAAGAAAATATTTAAAACGGTAATAGAAAGCAACAAAAAAGTAGTGGACGGGGAGGATATTGAAAAACTGTCCAAGCTTGATTCGGAGCAAACCGTAAAAAGGTTTGGCTCCGGGGATGCAGAGATTAAAAATATAGGGCTGGTGGGAAAAGATAACCAGAAAATAGATTACTGCAAGTATGGAGATGAAGTTAAAATTGTCCTGGATATAGATTTTTATAAAAAAGTAAAAGATCCAATATTTGGATTAAGGATTACCGATTTTAAAGAAAATGTGGTATACGGCACCAATACCAGGACTAACAGCATAAGTACCGGCATATTTAAAAAAGGGGATAGGATAAAAGCAGAATTTATATTTAAGGTAAACCTTATAGGTGGAAATTATTATGTAACCCCGGCAGTGGGCTATAAGGATTCAAAGACATACTGTGACTGGGTAAACAACATGCTTACCATAAATGTGTTAAAAAGCGAAAAAGCTGAAGGGATAGCAGACCTGAATTCTAAAATTAATATAAAGAAAGCAAATGGATGAGCCTAAAGTAGCGCTAATCATCATAAACTATAATGGAAAACCGCATCTAAAAGAATGCATAAATTCAATTAAAGCCCAGACCTATAAAAACCATCAGGTTATTGTAATAGACAATAATTCAACCGATGGAAGCGTTGAATATATCAGGGGAAATTTCCAGGATGTTGAACTGATAGAAAATAAAAAAAATATAGGTTTTGGCAAGGCCATAAACAAGGTCTTAAAAGCAAAGCTAAAAGACAGGAGCATAAGCTTTTTTGGCATACTTAACAATGACGTAAAGTTTGAAAAGGACTGGCTCAAACACCTTATAAGCTATAGCAGGGGTAACCCCAAGGCAGGTATCCTTAGCGGAAAAATACTTCTGTATCACTGGCCTAAATATGTTAACAGCACCGGGGTGAACATAAATTATTTTGGTTACGGGTGGGACAGGGATTTCTTTGAGCTGGACAGAAACACGGATACAGAGAGCGGGCCGGTGCTGGCAGTAACGGGCTCTGCCACATTGGTAAAGAGGGAAGTATTTGAGCAGGTAGGATTATATGATAATGATTATTTCATGTATTATGAGGATAGCGACCTGTGCTTTAGGGTATGGAAGTATACAGGCTTTACCGTAGACTACGTAAAGGATGCAGTAGTTTACCATAAATTTTCGGCATCCCTGGGAATATTTTCAACTGTAAAGCACTTCTACCTTAAAAGATCCCGCTTTATATTTATCCTTAAGAATTTCCCCCTGTCTTTTGTAGCCAGGATTTTCCCCAAGATTACCAGGTATGAGTTCGGCGATTTCATGCTGCCGCTTATGCAGCGGCTTGATTTTATAAATTTCTTCCGGGAGCTACATGTATATCTGGTATTTTTACTGCGCTTCCCCTTCTATGTATTTAAGAAACTGTTTTTAAGGCGGAAAGCAAAAAAGAGCGGCTGGTGGGATATGATGCATCCCAGCTACACAAAATCTGCTACTAAAGACCTCCATCCAGAATATCTGGATATAATAAAGCCTTTTGAAAAATATGGTAGCTTAACCAGCCGGATACTTATGGGAATAAGTGATAAGGGCCTGGGGGAAGGGTGGTCTGGTATAGTTAATTCCATACCCAGGGGGAGGTATATCTTTAAGCAAGGGGATTGCACATTTTCCCAACCAGGCAAGAAGGGAGAAGAATATTTTCTCCAATTGCACTACAGAAGTGATAGCAAAGAAGGAAAGAAGTTAAACCTTGCAATTGGGGATTATTCTGTAGAAACAAGCCTAAGACATGGATGGAATACTGAACTATTTAAAATACCCGTGGAAGCTATAGAAGGTGAAAAAATTAGACTTATTCTAAAGCTTTCAGGGGGAAGGTTTGAAGACCTATTTGTAAATGAGATAGCGCTTCTATCTGGAAAATCTAATTTATTGCGGTTATGAACAAAAAAAGAAGAAAATGCTTAATGGTTATACACAGGTTCTACCCCTTTATGGGAGGAGCCGAAAGGCTGTTTTTAAGGTGGGCACAGGAAATTGAAAAGCTGGGCTATGCAGTGGATGTGTTTACCACCAATGTCTGGGATAATGATTTTTTTCATTATCCTGACCGGAGGTATGTAAAAGAGAGAACTTCAAGACTGGGAAATATAAATATAAGGAGGTTTAGGATATCCCATCCCCCCAATAAGAATAATTTGCTTAAGCTTTTTAGCAAGCTGCCCTCAACATATTTAAAGCAGGTAATTGGCCTCCCTTATATTTTCCTTCCCGGCTACTGTCTTTACATGTCATTTATCAGTAAATTAAAAAGGAAATATGATTTTATAATAGGGGGAGTATTTCCCCACTATTACCTTATGTATCCAGCCCTAATGTATGCAAAAAGAAAGAAGATTCCATTTATCTGTGTGCCGCTGATGCATTTTGGGCAGCCCAACTCCAGCGAAAATTTTGAGCTTTTCTTTAATAACAGGAGCAAGGAAATCCTAAAAAATAGTAACCTTATACTTACAGAAACAGGCATGGAAAGAGAAAGCCTCATAAAACATGGTTTTGATGGGAATAAAATAGAGACGGCAGGAATAGGGCTAGATCCGGCCAAAACTGCAGGGGGCAAGGGAGAAAGGTTTAGGGAAAAATATAATATAGGAGAGCCTATGGTGCTCCAGATATCTACCCAGACCCATGACAAGGGTTCCCACCATGTAGTAGAGGCCATGAAAGTCCTGTGGCAACAGGGAATTGAAGCCAAGCTGGTGCTGATTGGCCAGATACTAAGAGATTTTGAAGACTACCTTTTAGGCCAGGGCCCAGAGGTTTTTAAAAATACAATTATTTTGAACTATATTGCAGAACAGGAAAAAAAAGATGCACTGGACGCATGCGATATTTTTGCTATGGCTTCAAAATCTGAATCCTTTGGTCTGACTTACCCGGAAGCGTGGATGTACAGAAAGCCGGTTATCGGGGCATTCTGCAGCGGGGTAATGGAGCTTATAGAAGAGGGGATAAATGGATACCTGATTCCCTTTGGCGATAAGGCAATGCTTGCAGAATATATTAAAAAACTGCTGGATGATAAAAATTTGAGAAAACAGATGGGCCAGAATGGGTATAACAAGGTGATGGAAGAGTATACCTGGGAAAAAAGGATTAAGGAGTTCAATAAAATAATAAGAGAGATATCAGGAGAGCAATGAACATAGGCTTCGATGTTTCAAGATATTTTGATAGGTCCGGCGGAATAGGAATATATTCTGCCAACCTTTTAAAAAACCTATTAAAAGTTGACAAGAAAAATAGCTATACCGCTTATAGCTATTTCTATGAATGCTTTCCTAAAAAATTTAAAGACAAAAAAATAATATCCGAATTTAGGCAATATTCTAAAAAAGTACAATTTCCACAATTGCACTCCCCAGCTTCTTTTCTAAAAAAAAGGTGGGAAAACTCTTCTATTAAAAACAAGGAAAAAATGCTTGGCAATCCGGATATTGTGCATAGCACAGCCTTTATGGTACCGGAATTTTTTAATGCAAGGCTGGTTGTAACCATGCATGATTTGAGCTTTTTAGTTTTTCCCCAGTACCATACCAGGGAAAATTTTAACCTGGTATTAAGAAACCTTATTTATCTTAATTCAAGGCCTGGCATGGTCATATGTGTTTCAGAGCAAACTAAAAGGGATACCATGAAGTATTTTCATGTGCCCGGGGAAAAATTAAAGGTTATATACCATGGCGTTGATAAAAGTTTTAAAAAGGATATAAGTAAAGATGAAATAAACAGGGTGCTTAAAAAATATAATATCAATTCCAGTTACCTATTATGTGTCTCCTCTATTGAGCCCCGCAAAAATTTTGAAAGGATAATAGAAGCATTCAGCCAGATTATAAAGACCGGTAAATACAAGGCCTTAAAACTGATCTGTGTGGGAGGCAAGGGCTGGAAAAATACTGCAATATACAAGAAGGTAAAAGAAAAAAATATGGAAGAAAAGGTCAGATTTTTAGGGTTTATAGAAGAAGGAGATCTTATACCCATATATAAGGGGGCTAAACTTTTCTTATACCCCTCGCTTTATGAAGGCTTCGGTCTTCCAGTGCTTGAAGCTATGGCGGCCAGGGTCCCGGTAATAACTTCTAATGTCTCTTCACTTCCTGAAGTGGCAGGGGATGCGGCAGTAATGGTAAATCCTTATGAGGAAAAAGAGATCTATGATGCTATTGCAGGCTTGCTGGAAAATGAAAACAGGATAAAAGATCTTATAGCCAGGGGAACAGACAATATAAAAAGGTTTAGCTGGGAGAAAACAGCCAGGCAAACACTTAAAGTTTATGAGACAATTTAGGTGGAAAACTAAGGTTCTGAGTTAGCTGTGGCAAGCTTTATAAAATTTATCAAATTTGATAAATTTTAACTGATGCAATATGAGGAATATAAATAAAAAAGGAACCCCAAACCAATACAAGTTTTCTAAAAAAGACCTTGATTTTATAGTAAATGCCGCTGCTCCTGATGCCAAGGATAAGGGTAAGCTTAAAAGGTATATCAATGAAGATGTATCATTTAGGGAGGGAATGGTTGGCAGCGAAAAATTGTTTAAAAAAGTCATAAGCTCTGAACAAATATTTTTAGAAATTTCGCCCAAGCTTCTTTTTGAAGTGTTTATAAGGAAGACCAAAAGAGAATTTTCCAAAAAATCCTGGGCTTATGAAAGAATAGGCAGCACCAAGGTTCCAGTGTTTGGACTGGAAAAGACAGATGATTTTTTAACCCATGAAATGATAGACTACCTATCCAGCATGCTGGCTTCTTTTACTAAAATTGAAAGCAATGTAATTATGGTTAAGGTAAGGGATGGAGTGTGGAGGAAAGTAAAGTATAGCGATATAGAGGTGAACAGCTTAAAAAGGATTCTAAATTATGTAGAAGAGGAGCGCAAGTTAATATATTATAAGAGGATTGCAGACGTATGCCTGTTCCTGCTGGGAATATTCCCAGAGTATCTGGTATTTGACTACAAGTACCCATCCGGTAAATTGAGGCCCAAAGTCCCAGGAAAATTGAGAAGGTCCAGCCAGAACTATGAACAAGAAGGAAAAAGATTCTATGAATTGGCCTCCAAACATGAAAAAGCCTATGGTTTAGATCTTGATGAATTATTTTCAGATTTGTCTGAGAATTTTAGCCTTGCCAAAAGAGTGCTTGATTTTGTTTCCCAGCATTATCTTGAAATGGCAAAAGATACCCTGTTTGATATGGAGGATTAGAACTTAGCTTTTTTAATTTTCTTGAGAGTTCTGTATCTTTCTTCACTTTATTAAAATTCCCTCTCTGTGGATATTCATGAAAAGGGGTTCGAATCTGTCGTTTTCAAAGCGAGATTTTTCATAAGTAAAAGCAGTAATAACTGAATTGTTTTCCCAGGCAATCTCCCAAACAATTTCATCTATTTTATCTCTGAGCTCTTTTGTTTTCTTGTTTACTAAAACCAAAATGTCATAGTCAGATTCAGGCTGAAAATTCCCTCTTGCTCTTGAACCAAATAATATTATCTCAATGATTTGACCTTTTAATTCTTTTCTCAGGGTATCTGCTATTTTCTTTACAACTGGATCAATTTTTTTTACATTTGTTTTCATTTTTTTAGGATATTGAGCTAATTAAAGCTATTTCCTTGTTATTATCTCAAATTTTGGTTAATTATAAAAATAGTTTTAGAATTTATAAGCAGCAAAAAAATACTTTTATACTTATAAAATTTTGATAAAAGAAAATTGCTTCTAAACTACCGGGCATTTAAAAGGGTTAACTGAATAAGGTTTTGGTATTTAGTCTAAACAAACCTGAGTTAAATAAAATGATAGATTACCTGGTCGGTATACCTGAATCTTTTACTAAGATTAAGAGCAATGGATTAATTTGCCGGAAACCCTATCTTTGCTAAAAGAGTGCTTGATTTTGTTTCCCAGCATTACCTTGAAATGGCAAAAGATACCCTGTTTGATGTGGAGGATTAGTAAGCTGAATTATCCTTCCTTAAAAGGGTGGACAATATGCCCTAAAAAAGGTTTAATAATAAAAATGTAAATTTTTATAACCCAGAATGGAGCAAATTACATGACAAATAAAGGCAGAAAATTTATTGCCATCCTAGCAACAGTATTTATCTTGATTTTCTTATTCCCAAGTTACTTATTTGCAGACGCTACAAGTAGTGTGGAAGCATTTGTAGCTCGTTTCTACAGGCAAACTTTGGATCGGGAACCAGACGTACAGGGCCTAGAGAGCTGGGTTAATAATTTAATATCAGGCAACCTCTCTGGTGCTGATGTGGCAAAGGGCTTTATATTTTCTGAAGAATTTATAGCCAAAAATGTCTCTAACGGACAATTTTTAAATATAATGTATAAGGCTTTCTTTGACCGTGCCCCTGATCCGGAAGGATATGCAGGCTGGCTAGATCAACTGCAGAACGGAAAGAGCAGAGGCTATGTATTGGAAGGATTTGTAAGTTCAGTGGAATTTGAAAATCTCTGCCAGCAATTTGGAATCAGTCCCGGTTCTTCCAATAGCAGCGGTATTAGTAATGAAGAAAATACTGCCAACAGTTTTGTTTTGGAAGTGTTCAGCCAGGTAAACCAGATAAGGCATGGTTACCGGTTGAATGATTTAGTACTGGATGGCAGCCTTTCTGCAATTGCTGCACAAAGGGCAAATGATATGATAAGCAGGGATTACTTTTCCCACACCAATCCTGAAGGCAGGACTGTCTTTAATATATTGAATGAGAACGGCATTTATTTTACCTGTGCGGCAGAAAACATAAATCAGGCATCTCCTCCAGAAACAGGTACCCCTGAAAATTTTTTAAATATGTGGCTGGACAGCGGTACCCATAGGGATAATATCCTGGATAACAGGTTTAACAAAGTGGGAATAGGCTTCAGTGAAGGCAATGGCAGGAGGGTCATTGTGATGGTATTTACAGATTGATAAATAATATATTTTCCTGGTTAATATCTTGACAGGTCTAAGATTAGATAAAATCTCTCCCTCCATTAGGTTATTCAGGGTTGAAGCATTTTTCTTTCTAACTGTATATTACTGGTATTGGTTACTGCAGTAGTTTTTAGAATTTTACCTTTGCCTTTTAATATATATGGGTATTAAAAAAGCCAAAAAAATAATCAGAAGGCTAACCAGCTCAGGCAAGAGCCTTTCAGGTAAAACGGCTAAGGGTACTTTTTAGGTTTTTTCCATAAGAATTATTGACTGCCTGTTTACGCTAGTCAGGACAATAATATTAGCCAGGCTGCTCTCTCCCAATGATTTTGGAGTATTTGGAATTGCCCTTTTGGTTTTGTCCATCCTGAGTTCCTTTACCCAGACTGGCTATTCTCAGGCATTAATACAGAAGAAAGAAAAAACCAGGCAATATTTAAATACCGCCTGGACAATAGGGTTGGTCCGTGGCTTTCTAATTGCAACAATGATTTTTATCCTGGCCAAACCTGCTGCTGCTATATTTGCCCTAGCTCCTGAATTTACCAGGCTTTTTCTGGGCGATAAATGGATGCCCATAATTCCGGTAATTTAGGTATTGGCACTGTTAGGGCTTATAAGGTCTCTTCTTACTACCCCCATAACTTTATTCCGTGCTGTGGAGAACATGAATAAGGAATCTTCTCCAGGAACAAGAATCCCGGTCAGTTCCTTAAATATATGGAAAACAAACTTACAGTACTTACATTGAAAAAAAAGATTGCAGGGCTCATACTGCCTCTCGCTTGATAGAGGGTTTTTCAAATCTGAAAAGGCATCTACTCATAAAAGAGGAAAAGCTTTACAAAGATTTTGTCCTGAGTTTGGTAACTGCAGTAGCGGATGCAAGCCTTCTTAGGTTGCCGACAGGCTTGTTCTCACCTGGCTTAATCTCCAGCTGCAGATGCCGCATAACCGGGCAATAAATCTTTATCAAGGCCTGCGGAAAAAGGAGTTACATGTTTTATTTAAGGTAAAATAATCCAATTATTGCAGAGAGCCTTAAAACAGTTTATTTTTAAGAGACCAGTACTTCCAGTATGGTATTGATTCTATTTGATATCCATCCTTATAATACAGTTGCTGGATATCTTTTGAAATTATAAAACCCTTATCAATGTTATATTTTTTTTGAAATTTGAAAATAGGCTTCAGTAATTTTGTTTTAATCTTATTTCTTATCTTTACTTCTACAGGTACTGGAATTCCTCCGGAATCTAAGACCATGTCAATCTCGTCTTTCTGGGGATTCCTAAAAAAGAAGCCTGCCTTTAGAGCATTTATAAAATATTGTTCCAGGAGTAAGCTTCTTTTTATATCTGGGGCAAGGGCAGTAGTAAAAGCGGCATTGGAAAGGTATATCTTTTTTAATTTTTTTTCACTGGTTATAAAATTAGGTGAATAGTTATAAACTTTCTGCACCAGCAAACTATACTCTAAATAACTTATATAGTTGGAAAGGGTTCTTTGATCAATCTTAAGGTCAGTAGCCATATTTCTATAATCCAGTAATAGGCCTGGATTGTTCGAGATTATTTTTAATATAGTGAACAGTAATTGGGGGCTGCTTAAGCTATAAGTTTGGGGGAGGTCTTTAAATATCACCCTTTCCAGAAGTGATTCCTTAAAATATTTACTCAACCCGGTCTGGTCTAAACCAAAAGCTTCTATAAAGCCCCCCGTTAATAAGTAGTTGTTTAAATGTCTCTTTATCTCGTTAGCAAAAATGTCTTCTCTTTCCTTATCAATTTCTATACCTTTAAATTTTAGATACTCTTCAAAGTCCAAGACCTCAATCCTAAAATCAAAGAATCTCCCTGCCAGGCTTTCTCTAGTTCCTTTCATGGGGTCTATGGCAGCTGAACCAGATAAAAATACTTTCATTTTTGGATACATATCATACAGTATTTTAATCTTTGAAGGCCAGTTTTCTAATTTTTGAATTTCATCTAAAAATATATATGTCTTAACTTTAGATAATTTGTTTCTTAATATATTTACTTCATATATTTGCAGGATTTCTTCTAGGGAAATGCTCTCTTCATCATAAGAAAAGTAGAGGATCCTATAGGGTTCTATCCCTTTTGCTAATAGTTTGTCTATTAGTTGAAACATTAAGGTTGTTTTACCAACCCTCCTTAATCCGGATAGAATAAGTATTTGTCTAGTATCTAGGTAATCATATATTTGGCCGAATATCTTTCGGGGCCTTCCCTTTAAAGTTTTATCTACCCTTTTTTCCTGCCACCACGGATTGAAAATGTTTAAATTAAACATAAGTAACCTTAAAATGTTAATAAACTTTTATTTCAATTACCTTATAATGTAAATATTATTAAAAACAATGGCAAATCTATAAATATCCCTAAATAATCCCAAAATTTTGGAATTAAAACCTTGCAAGAATATCTATTAGATATAGTAATTATTACAATCCCAAGCACAATAGAATATTCAAAAATCCAACCTTTTATTGGCTTAAATAAATAAATAGTTATTTTAAATTAAGCTCTTATCTATTTAATTAAAAAAAATACTACTTTTAAAATATAGTACTTTACATAAAGTGCTACTTTATGTTAAATTATACTTAATACAAAGTAGTATTGCTATTATGATAATTAAAAGGGATATTTTTAACCAAATTAAAAAATATATTGATTCGCCTGAAGCAATAGTTATAACGGGTATGAGAAGAGTAGGGAAAACATGCCTGCTTAAATATATCTATGACAGGATAGAAAGCGAAAATAAAATATTTCTAGATCTTGAAAATCCCCTCAATAAAAAATACTTTGAAGAAGTAGATTATGACAAGATTAAGTCAAATCTAGAATTGCTTGGCCTTAATTTTGAAAAAAGGTGTTACCTTTTTTTAGATGAAATACAGCTTTTTAAAAAATTGCCTTCAATAGTAAAATATTTAGCTGACCATTATAATATAAAATTTTTCTTAACTGGTTCTGCAAGTTATTACTTAAAAAATTTATTTTCAGAATCTCTGGCGGGCAGAAAATATATTTTTGAATTATTTCCATTAAGTTTTCCTGAGTTTTTGAGGTTTAAAAACTATAAGATAAATATACCAGGGGATAAAAAAATTAGTAAATCCATACATGCGAAATTTTCTACATACTTTGACCAATATTTGCAATATGGAAGTTTCCCTGAAGTTGTGCTTAAGAAAACAACGGAAGAAAAAGGAAAATCACTAGAGGATATCTTTACTTCCTATTATCAGTTAGAAGTTACAAGATTAGGGGATTTCAAGAAAAACAGTGCAATAAGGGATTTGATACTGCTGTTGTTGGAAAGAATAGGATCCAAGCTTGATATAAAAAAAATATCTGGAGAAATAGGTATTTCCAGGCCTACAGTTTCAAAATACATAGCATTCCTTCAAGATACCTATCTTATAAAAACAATTAAGCCTTATAGCAAAGGAAAAGATATAGAAATAAGGAAAAGACCTAAGATTTATTTTTGCGACTGCGGGCTTGCAAAGCATTTAGCCACCATTGGAGAAGGCCAATTGTTTGAAAATTGCATATTTCAGAACCTTAGGTTAAAGGGTAAAATTAATTACTACCAGAGGAAAAGCGGGACAGAAATAGATTTTATCTTAAACAAATCTGAAGCATATGAGGTAAAAATTAGCCCTACTGAAAGCCACTTATCAAAGCTATTAAAACTTTCAAAGGAAATTGGTATGGATAAGTCCTATATTATATCTAAAAATTATTCTACTATTAATAATGTTAAATACGGCTTTTCAATTTAGAGCTGCTATTTTATTTCAGTTAGGATAGTTTTTTAAATTAAAAATTAGGTAGCCATAATTCTTGCAAACTATTTGAAGATAGATTGTTTTAAACTTATAAATCTTGACTGGATCCAAAAAAGGTTTAAAAAAAGGTTTATGGGTTTTAGCAGATAATAACAAATTTTATAAATTATATTAATTAAGATGTTCTGGCACCAATCAGCTCCCTTCTTTAAACCATGGCTGGAAAATTGGTACAGCTTTTAATAGGTGAACCCGATATATTTTATACTTAACTAAATAAATTATCGGGTTAAAATAATACAGAGTATGATATTGAAGCAAAATATTTAACATAAATTTAATTTTTCTGATTACTACCAGAGAAAAACCGGAACAGAAATAGATTTTATCCTAAAAAACTGAAACATATGGGGCAAAAACTAGTTCTACTGAAAGTCATATCCGGCCTATTCAAATTAGATATTTGAAAGAATGAGCTAATCTTAAGATAGAATTTAGGCCTGAATTTTGTTGATTTTTTAACTTGGCTTTAATAATATTGTAACAATCGGCAATTAAAAGGAAGCTATGGCAAAAATAGGAAGAAATGATCCATGCCCCTGCGGAAGCGGTAAAAAATATAAGAAATGCTGCGGGGCCAAAAAAGGAATAACAGAAATGAGTAAATACAGGTACGACCGTTACCTGCAAATAAGAAATTCCGCAACCCAGAAAATTTATGAAATAGCAGAGAAAGAAATGGATTGTTTCCTGGATGATTCTCTTGAATACCTCTACCAGAATCTACTCCTTGATGTAGACGAGCAAGCCCCACCAAGGGATGAGGAATTGTTTGACAATATTGTAGGGTATATGGGAATGCAGCTAATGGTTTTTGGTTTGCCTATTGAATCTGTCCTTAAAAGTAATCCTGACAGCATATCCGACTGTTATTTATGGAAATACTGCCTTAAAAATTTTGGAAATCTCTTCAGTGAGGATGAAAAAAAGTTCATGGAAAGATTAAAACAGGGCTTTTGCGGGTTTTTTAAGGTAATAGATATAGAAGAATCCCCTTATAACTATCCTGTAGTTCTGGCAAGGGACCTGCTAGGACAAAAGACCTTTAGGATTATGGACCGTATGCTGGCAAAACAGGTCGTAAAGCATGACATAATTTGTGGAATTGCCTGCCCATATGAAGATAGCCACTATATAATGGAATGTCCTGCCCCTGTATCGATTTCTCTGGAATACCAGGGCTTGATAGAAATGTTGATAGGGGACTACTGCAGGGATTTTAAGAAGAAATATAAAAAATATTTAACAAAGAATATGCGGTACTCGAAAGTTTTAAATCTTTTCCCGGCAATTCTTTTTTTAGTAGTACTGGATTACTGTTATTATCTCAATAATTTACCTGAGCCTAAAATGGTGAACCGGGACAGGGAAGAAATAAGATTTTCGGTTTCAAATTACAAAATAAAGGACCGGAAATTAACAGAAGAAAAAATCTTGGCTTTAAAGGGAATGGAACTAGTTGAAAAAGACAATAAAAAGACAACTATTCACTGGTTAAACCAGGAAAATACCATACTTGGAACAGTCTATGTCAAAAAGAAGGAAATTTCTTTCGAAACTAATTCAGTTGGGCGCCTGGAAAGGTGGAAAAAACTTGTCTCCGGTATTCCTATGGAGTTAAAGGATACAGAGTTCACCAGCCTGGAAGAATTAAAAAACCGGAGCAGTGCAAAAGAAAGGGCAGGCAAGGTGCAGGAAGAGCTGGACATTCCGGAAAAGGAATTCAAAGAGTTTGCTCTAGGATGGTGGGATAAACATTATGAAGACTGGATAAGCAATAGCATTCCTGCTTTAGATGGTTTATCACCAGAAGAAGCTGTCAAAGATCCCAGCGGAAGGCAGGAAGTTGAAAAATTGATAGACGAATATGAAAATCATGCCCTGAAGGAAAAGAAAAAGAATAAATCCCAAAATCTCTACAAGTATTTTGATGCGGATGAAATCCGGAAGAGGCTGGGAATTAAAGAATAAAATGTTGGCATTTTTAAATTCTTCTATATTTAGGTAACTTTTCTGCAACCTTTTTGCTTAATTTAGTGCCTGGGCTTTACTAGGCCAGCCAAGTACCGCCTTTAGGCCTAGATAGGATACTCTTTTTTATTTTACAGCACAAAACCTGCTATATCTGTTAACCTAAAAGAAAAACGTGGCATTAATTAAAAAATCCCCACAAGATAATAGAATTCTCCCGTATAAGGGATTATGGAGTATCCCGGGTGCCCTGCTACATGTAAGCAAGTTTTGAGTTTTCCTTGCCAGTAGTAAAAAAAACGGAAAAAAAAACTATCCTTTTTTATATCCATCCTTCCCTTATTGGTGCCTAAAATCTAAACTTAATGCCCCAGGGCTTGCCTGTAAACCTTAAGGGTTTTTCTGGCATTTCTACTGTAAAAACTAAAGGTATACGGAACAGTTAGATAAGCTGTTGTAGATAAACTTTTACCTCTAGCTAACCGGGTGTTGCTCTTCTTAAGAAATAGCTAATAGAGGCTCACCAAGGGGTAGTTTGGTCATCCCATATGGATTATTCCATTGAGTTTATTTTTGGGTTTAATAGGAAAGCTTTGCATGGTAGAGCTATTTTATAGACTGATTCAACAAACTATTTCAATCGAGCTGGTTAATGTAAAAAACATAAGAGGTATAAGAGGTGGGAAACTTAATGAACCTAACCACCACAATGTACGAGAGTAAAGCGGGTACCCAAAAGATTTATTTCCATCTTGATAGACTAATATTCCTAAAAATACTTTAATATTTTATTATATCTATTCAGTACTTTTGTTATCTCAAATTTCTCATTTATTTTTATTACTGGAGTCAACATTGATTCTATCTGCTTATTCAAGTTTTCCAAGGATTTTTTATTTAATCCCAGGTTATATTTAAAGTTACCAGTAAAGCTCTCATCTTCTAATTTCTTTCTAAAAATTTTAATAAAATCTGGATCTTTGAAATCAAAATAACTTTCGGATATATACCATAAATCATAAAAATCTCTTATCGCTGGTTCTCTTCTTGTTACAGCTGCCTTCATTTTTTCTGCTACTGCTTCTTTTATAGATAAACATGTTATTTTATTGCTTGGAACCAAGTCTCCCCCGGTAAATGGATCTTTGTAAAAGTGTTTTACTGTATTTTGAACTATTTTATCAATGGGAAATTGCCGTAAAGAAATTTCAAGTTTTATACTCTCATATTTTTCCGTTATTACTGAAGGATAATTAATATAGAAAACGTATTGTTGTGAATTATTAAATCCTTCACCATTGGTATTAGGACTTCTAAGATTTAGTTTTTTTAAGAAATCAGGCATTTTAGTTTTTATCTGTTTCATGTTTCTTGATCTTGCTCCTCTAGAATTCAAATGAACATTAGGAATAAAAGTAAAATCAATATCTTCACTTAGCCTCTTATAATTAAAGTATATTTTATTTAGTAATGTACCTCCTTTAAATACAATTTTTTTGCTAAGCATTGAATTGATATTATTTAAAATAATTGTTATATAATAGTCCTTTTCTATAATTCCAGGCCTAAAAGCAAATTGGCTGGATAGAAATAGTATT
>JBNJCV010000032.1:0-18732 GCA_051744245.1 Actinomycetota bacterium
ACTTATTATGTAACTGCCTTATATGAAGATGGAGAAGAAAGTGAACCCAGTAATGAAGTTTCTAGTTAAAAGAAAATATAACGGAGAATCAGGTTATAGCCTGGTAGAGCTGCTGTTAGTTTTAGTGCTGATGTTTCTGGTGGTGGCAGCAATCACTCTAACCTACTTTACTTCTGCCAATGCCAATAATACTGTTATAAGTACAGCAACTTCTGAAATTGATGCAAGAACTGCATTGTATATAATGGAAAGGGAGCTAAGGGAAGCAACCGGTATCAGTCATGCGGGACAGGATAGGGTTACTTTTACAAGCGATATAAATAGTGATGATACTTATGAAGAAGTAAGCTACTATCTTTCAACCCAGAATGGCTATTATGATTTAATAAAGGCAGTTGGTGGCGGTGACGGTAAAGTAATTTTATCTAAAGTTGTAAACCCGGACTTTTTCTCTTATTATTCCCAACTGGAGCAGGAATTGGATTTTCCGATATCTGGAGAGCAGCTAAACAATATTAAAATAGTTGAAATAAATATCTCCGTGGACCAGAGCGGCGGGCAAAGCAGCAGGACCATGGATTTAAATACAAAATTAACATTAAGAAATAATATTTAAAATGAAGTTAAATAAAAAAGAAAACAAGGGCAATATAACTATATTAGTTTTAGTTATAGCAGTGGTGGTTATATTAGGGACAGCATCAATGCTTGGCTATGTATTTAGGGATATACAGTTTACTGAGGTAGGTGAGGGAAAACTCAGGGCTTTTAATTTTGCTGAGGCAGGTATTGCCAATTTTCAATCACAAATTATAAGTTATTATAATGCTGAGATAGATGAGTTACCCGAAAGTGGATATTCTAGGCAGATAATCAAGGATGGCGAAGAGCAGGGTGGTTTTACCATAAATTATGAAGAAGTATATGAAGATGACTATCTCATAGGATATACTGTAATTTCTAAAGGAATAGACAAGAGTGGAAATGAAAGGACTGTTAAAGCATTTATTGATATAACCAGTGGTTCAGAAATTAATATCTATGATTATATATATTCTAACAGTTCAATGAATTCAGGGGAAGTTACAGCCTCCCAAACTGCAATACATGGCCCCTTTTATACCAATGGTACCTTAAATTTAAGGGGAGGGGTAAGCTTTTTGGATGGTCCTCTGTATGTTTATGAGGATATAATATTAGGAGGTAAATCTTCTATTGGAGAGGAAGGTAGCCCTATAGATCTTTACCTAAGGGGAAGCTTTGAAAATGTAAACGGCTCTGAGATAGATCCCTTAAATCCGGGCCATAATGAAGATGTTTATGTGGAAAACTTTTCCACAGATGTTCCTAACCTACCCATGGTAACTATTGACCAGGCCTATGTTAACGATTTGGAAGATAAAACATATGTAACGGGTGATCTGTCTATAAGCAGTGATTCTATAACCGGAGAGGGGTTGAATGAAGATTATTTATATTTCGATGATAATAATATTCTAAATATAAGTGGTAATATAATAGTGGAGGGGAATGTCCAAATAGGTACAAACAGTGGGCAGAAAAAAGAGATTGCTTATACAGGAACAGGCAAAATAATAAGCAAAAACGATACTTATATATATTACAAATTAACCCCCGGCGACTTAGATAGATTTCCAGAAGAAGACCTTTTGCTATTATTATCTATGTCTAATATGTATCTAGATTTTGGGAAATCTGCCGGGGAGCCTGATGGAGTATTTATGGCTATTGCCAATAATAATATAAAATTAGAGGAAAGCGTATATTTTATAGGGAGTTCGATAGCACAGCATCTAGACATTGACAATAATTCTGATATCTACTATGAAAGCGGGTTAAGTGATTACCTGCCTGAGGACCTTCCACAGTCAACTGTTGGTTATGGTAGTGCTGTTATTGAAGATTGGCAGGAAATAAGGAATGAATAAGGTTAAAGAATGGACAGCATTTATAGCTTAAGGGTAGAAAAATTAAGACAAAAATTTCCTGACAATAAACTTGATTGCCTGCTCGCATTAAAAGATAAAAACATATATTACCTTTCAGGGTTTTACGGTAAAGATTCTGGCAGCATCTTATTGGTTTGTGGGCAAAATATTTACCTTATAGTTTCTTTTATTTATTTTGAGCAGGCTAAAAAAAGTGCAGGCAGGGATATTGAAATTATCCAGTTTAAAAATAATAAACAAGAAAAATTAAAACAGGTGCTGGCTTCTCTAAAATCCAAGAGAATTGGAATAGAAGAAAGCAATGTTACCCTAAAGGCTTTTGGGGAAATGAAGGAAATTGCAAGGGAAAATAAAAAGAAGCTGATATCTGCAGGGGATATTATTGAAGGCCTGCGGCTTATAAAGGATCAAATTGAGATAAACAATATAAAAAGGGCTTGTGGGATTGCAGATAAAGCATTTAAGCAAGTACTGGGGATAAAAAAAGAAAAGTTATTTGGTTTAACGGAAGCAGAGCTTGGTTTTGAGCTAGAGAGGCTCATGGCCGTGGAAGGGGCAAGTGGCCGTTCTTTTGATATAATTGTGGCTAATAATGCTAGTTCCTCCTTACCCCATTATGTTCCGGGGAGGCAAAAAATTAGACCGGGAATACTTTTGGCAGATTTTGGATGTATGTATAATAATTATTGTTCGGATATTACCAGGACTTTTTTTATAGATAACAAAAAGGATCGCAAAATTAGGGAGATTTATGATATAGTTTTACAGGCCCAGCAGCTGGCAATTGAGAATTGCAGGGAAGGTATTACCTGTAAGGAACTTGATAAAATTGCCAGGGAGTATATTGAGAAAAAAGGTTATGGAGAAAATTTCGGGCATGGATTAGGCCACGGGGTTGGTCTTGAGGTGCACGAAGGCCCAACCATAAACAGCAGGTCCGGGGTGGAACTGAAAGAAAACATGGTAGTAACCATAGAGCCGGGAATATACATTGAGGGGATAGGAGGCGTAAGGATTGAGGATATGGCAGTGGTTAAAAAAGGAGGATGCGAGATTTTGTATACAGCTGATAAATCTTGTATAGACATAACTGAATAGGAAGGAAAAAATGATAACCACCAATGATTTAAAAAACGGCATGACTATAGAATATGAAGGGGAATTGTATAAAATATTGTTTTTCCAGCATGTGAAACCTGGAAAAGGCCAGGCCTTCGTTAAAACTAAATTAAAAAATTTAGACACAGGTTCTACCATTGAAAAGACTTTCAGGGCGGGAGAAAAGGTAAAACAGGCAATACTGGATTTTAAAAACATGCAATTTCTATATAAGGACGTGCACTATATTTTCATGGATACAAATACTTATGAACAGATACCTATAAGTGAAAAAAATATTGGGGACAAGAAAGATTTTTTAAAGGAAAATATGGAAGTAAATGTTGCTTTTTATGAAGGCAGACCGGTATCAATAGATCTGCCTATATTTATAGAAGCAGAAATTGTAAAAACTCAGCCTGGTGTTAAAGGGGATACAGTAGGTTCTTCATATAAGCCTGCTAAAATAGAGACTGGAGCAAACATACAAGTTCCCTTATTTATAAATGAAGGTGATATGGTCAAGGTGGATACAAGATCTGGTGAATATATGACCAGGGTTAGCAAGTAATTATGGAAAAGGTATCTAGAAGAGAAAGCAGGGAAAAAGCAATAATTACATTATACCAAAGTGATTTAATGGGGAAAAATGCAACTGATATAGTAAGAAATGAATTACTTCTGGGAAATAAAATTAGTGAATTTTCCATAAAATTGATAAAAGGTGTACATGAAAAAAAGAAGGAAATTGACAGTATAATAGGAAAGGTTGTAAAAAACTGGTCTTTAGACCGGATAGCTATAATTGACAGAAATATATTAAGGGTAGCCATTTATGAGATGTATTATATGGATGATATACCATTAAAGGTATCTGTAGATGAGGCTATTGAGATTGCAAAGGTTCTCGGCCAGAAGGATGATACTCCTAAATTTATAAATGGCATATTAGGAAAGATATTGGAAGATTTAAATTCGGGAAAGTAATTCGCCTGCCAATAAATTATGTATCCAAATTATTTAGTTGAAAAATTTAATTCATATTTATATACAATACTTAAAGATTATAAAAATGCGCCTAAAGTTTTAAGAGATGCTATTTACTATTGTATAAAAAATGGCGGTAAAAGGTTTAGGCCTGTATTATGTATGCTAACTGCCATTAGCATGAATAAGAACTTTAAGGTTGTGTTTCCAACAGCATGTGCGATTGAATTTATCCATTCTTATTCACTGATACATGATGATCTGCCTTCTATAGACAATGATGATCTCAGGAGGGGAAAGCCCACATGCCATAAGGTATTTGGCGAAGATATTGCCATACTAACAGGAGACGCCCTATTTGCCGAAGCTTTTAATATTATAATTAAATATCAGGACATAGATCCTGATATTAAAATGGAAATTATTAGTGAAATAGGAGAAGCTTCAGGGGCTAAGGGTATGGTTGCAGGGCAGGTAATAGACGTTTCCTATACAGGAAAAAAACTATCAAAAAAACAGCTGGAAATTATGCATAACAATAAAACTGGGAAACTGATATCAGCTTCTATAAAGTGCGCTGCCCTTATATGTAAAGCCAATCCAAAAACAATTAACAAGCTGGTAAATTTCTCCAAAAATATTGGACTGGTTTTCCAGATTACTGATGATATTCTAGATATAACTTCTGACGAGAAAGTGCTGGGAAAGGCAGTGGGAAAGGATAAAATATTAAATAAAAATACTTTTCCCAAGATATGGGGACTGGAAAAATCAAAAAAAATAGCTCGTGAAAAAGTTGAGGAAGCTATCGGGATGATAGAGGAAATGGATATAAATGTTAAGCCTTTGATAGACATTGCTAAGTTTTTGATAGAAAGGAAGACATAGACATAAAGAAAAAGAAACTTATTGATTTAATATTAGAAAAAAAAATTGTTAATAACAGGAAACTTGCAAAAGCCCTTATAATTGAAGGGAAAGTAAGGGTAGGAAACAAAGTGGTGGACAAACCCGGAGCCTTGATTCCTGCTGGAGCAGACATTGATCTAAACTTGGACAATTCTTATGTATCCAGGGGAGGTACAAAGCTGGAAGGCTGCTTTAAAGATTTTAATTTATCTGCAGAAGGCATAGATGCAATAGATGTGGGCTCTTCTACAGGAGGGTTTACAGATTTTCTCCTTAGGAAGGGAGTAAAAAGGGTAATAGCTATTGATGTAGGGTATGGACAACTTTCCTGGAAGCTCAGACAATCGCCCCATGTGTTCGTGTTTGAAAGAACAAATATCAGATATCTGGATATAGAGAAATTGCCTTTCTATTCTGATCTTACAGTGGTAGACGTTTCTTTTATATCTATTAAAAAAATATTCCAAAAAGTACTTGATATTACCAAACAGGGTAAAAAAATATTATTATTAGTAAAACCACAATTTGAATTAAAAAAAGAAGAAGTACAAGAGAAAGGCATTATAACGGACAGTAACCTCCATGGCCGGGTTTTAAAAAGGATAGCCATATTTTTTAACCATTTTCCTGTTTTGGTAGAGGATATTACTTTTTCAAAAATAAAGGGAACAAAGGGTAATATAGAATATTGGATTTATTTAACAAAATCGGCAAAAGGAAAAGAAAATATAAAAAATTATGATAAAATGATTAATGACATAGTGGAGAAATCACATTGTTTTTTCAATAAAAAGGAAAGAGAATAATGGCAAAAAAAATAGGCATGGTATCCAATAACCAAAAAGAAAAAGCTATTGAAACTGCCAAAGAGATACATGATTTCTTGGTAAAAAAAGGTTGTAGTGTATCGCTTTTAGAAAAAGACGTTATGCCCAGCAAATATTCTTTAAGTAGCATGGGTGATAAAGAATTCGAAGAAAAGGTAGACTATATAATATCTGTTGGTGGTGATGGCACTTTTTTAAGGGCAGCAAAATATGCTTTTAAAAGGGAAGTTCCCATTATGGGCGTAAATATGGGGAATTTGGGTTTTTTAGCAGAAATAGAAATCAAAAAGCTATACACTGCTTTAGAAAATTTACTAAAGGAAAAATTTATAATAGAAAACAGGATGTTAATTGAGGGGAGAATAATTAGGAATGGCAAAGAGCTGGAAAAAAGATGCCTTCCCTATGTTGCCCTTAATGAATTTGTGGTTACCAGATCAATGACTGAGAAAATAATTAAAATAAGCTTAACTGCAAACGGCTATCCCGTATCTGAATTCGGCGCTGATGGAGTAATAATTTCAACGCCCACAGGATCTACTGCTTATTCATTGTCGGCAGGGGGGCCAGTTGTTGAGCCTACTAATGAAGTTTTGATAATAACTCCCATATGTCCCCATACTCTATATAATAGGAGCATAATATTTGATCCGGACACAAAAATTGAAGTCAGGATTGGATCTAAAAATAAGGAAAACAGCTTAAGCATAGATGGGGTAAAAAACCCTAGAAACCTTATAAATGGGGATATTCTAAGGGTTAGTAAATCAAAACTAAGGATTAGACTTATTTCCTTTAACCAAAATATTTTTTTTAAGGTTTTCAAGGAAAAATTACTGGAAAGGGATTAGCAATTAGAAAAACTAAAGATGTTAACAGAACTACAGGTTAAAAATTTTGCAATAATAGATGATGCCGCATTAAGGTTTAAAGAAGGGTTAAATATCTTGACCGGGGAAACCGGGGCAGGAAAAACCCTGGTAATAGAAGCAATTAACCTGCTTATAGGGGAAAGGGCTGATAGCACCCTTATAAGGGACGGTGAAGACAGGTTGCTTGTTCAGGGCTATTTTGACTTCAGAAAAAATAATACAGTGTTAAATTTTTTAAAAGAAAGGAACCTGTTAGACAGAGGTAACAGTGAAACAGTAATTACCAGGGAATTAAACAGGGTAGGCAAAAACAAGGCTTTTATAAATGGAATATTTGTACAAGTCAACACATTGAAGGAGTTAAGTGCGCTTTTTATTGATATCCATGGCCAGCATGACCACCAGTACTTGCTAGAGCCTAAGACCCATATAAATATTATAGACAGGTTTGGCAAGCAGGAAATAGAGCCGGCAAAAGAATCATATCTGAAAAGCCTCTCCTCTTATAAGCAAAAAAAAGCGAAGCTGGACAAGCTAGTAGAGCTGCAGGGCAAAAAAGAAGATAAGCTGGTAGACCTAAAATACAGGTTGGATGAGATTGAAAGCCTGAACATTAAACAAGACGAGGAAAGCAAACTGGAAAACGAAAAAAGGATATTAAAAAACCATGAACAGATTTACCAACTTTCATCCAATATTATAGACATAATTAAAGGGGGTACAGAAGAGCATGCCCCACTGGGCGATAGCCTTGCTCTCCTGGAGAAAAATTTAGGCCAGCTTGCAAATATTGATGAAAATTTTAAGAAATTTGAAGAGGAAGTTTCTTCTGTAGCAGTAATAATTGAAGAGCTAAGCCATTATATTAATAGCTATATTGCTGATTTTGATTATAGTGCAGAGAGGCTGGATTTTATTCAGGAAAGATTGTACAGGCTTTCAGAAATAAAGAAAAAATACGGAATGGACCTTGCTTCTATACAGGATTATGCCGGGGAAATAAGAGAGGAAATTAACAATTTCGAAAATATCGATAGCCAAATAGAAAAAGCAGAAACGGAATTAAAACAACAGGAAGAAGATTTGAGAAAAAAAGCATTAAATTTGTTTAATTTGCGTAACCAGGTTTCAGAAAAGATAGAAGAAAGCATAAAAGAAGAACTTGGGGACTTAAATTTCAAAGATATCAATTTCAGGGTTAACCACAATATCTTGGAAAGCAGAGATGGAATAAGATTAAATGGCAAGAAGGCAAAATTAACCAGTGAAGGCGTAGATGATATTGAATTCTTAATATCTTTAAATATTGGCGAGGAGGTCAAACCCCTTAAAAAAATTGCTTCTGGCGGTGAAGTTTCAAGGATTATGCTTGCGTTAAAATCAATAATTGGAACAACAGATTTTATATCCACCATGATTTTTGATGAAATAGATACCGGAATTGGAGGCTCTACTTCAGTGATCGTGGGTGAAAAGTTATACAAAATTGGCAAGAGCCACCAGGTTATATGCATAACCCATTTAGCCCAGATAGCCAGTTTTGCGGACTCCCATTATTTTATTGAAAAATATGCAGAGGGCGGCAGGACAAAAATAAGGGTAAAAGAGCTTGGTGGAGAAAGCAAAGATTATGAAATTGCCAGGATGCTAAGCGGTATGGGCAATAATGAGATTTCCTTAAAGCACGCAAAAGAATTAATCAAGAAATGCCAACAAAAGAAGGATGAATTAAAGTGAATACAAAATTCATATTTGTCACTGGCGGAGTGTTATCATCACTGGGGAAAGGAATATGCGCAGCTTCTTTAGGCAGGCTGCTAAAATCCAGGGGATATAGCGTAACTATTCAAAAGTTCGACCCTTATATCAATATAGACCCAGGTACCATGAATCCTATTCAGCATGGAGAAGTTTTTGTTACTGAAGATGGAGGTGAGACGGACCTTGATCTGGGACATTATGAGCGGTTTATTGATGAAGAGTTATCCAAATACAATAATTTTACTTCAGGCAAGATTTACAAAACAGTTATAGATAATGAAAGGAAGGGTAAATACCTTGGCTCTACTGTCCAGGTAATACCCCATATAACGGATGAAATTAAAAAAAGTGTGGTAAAAACCCTGGAGACAAGAAAAGTAGATATCGTTATAACTGAAATTGGAGGAACAGTAGGGGATATTGAGAGCTTGCCTTTTTTAGAAGCAATAAGGCAGATTAAAAAAGATGTGGGCAGAGAAAATGTTTTATACATACACGTAACTTACGTACCATACCTAAAAACCACTGAAGAGTTAAAGACAAAACCCACCCAGCATAGCGTAAAAGAGCTCAGAAGTATAGGAATTCAACCGGACATAATTATATGCAGGAGTGAGATAAAACTTACCGATGACCTAAAGGCAAAAATAGGGCTGTTTTGCGATATTGAAAAAGAGGCAACTATAAATGCTGTAGATGTTAAGCATCTGTATGAAGTCCCCCTTATGCTACAAGAGGAAAAGCTTGATACCATAGTTATTTCTAAATTAGGCTTAAGAGAAAGGCCGTCTGATTTAAGGAGCTGGAAGAAAGTCATAAAATGCATACATAATCTTGATGGGGTGGTAAAGATTGGAATGGTGGGCAAATATACCAATTTGAAGGATGCATATATAAGTATTGTAGAAGCCTTGAACCATGCAGGTTATTATTTTAAGAAAAACATAGAAATAAAATGGATTAATTCCGAAGGTCTGGAGAAATCCACCGGATGTAGTAAAAGTCTTGATAATGTAGGCGGAATTCTGGTTCCGGGGGGATTTGGCGTTAGGGGAACTGACGGGAAAATTAATGCAATCAGATGCGCAAGAGAAAACAAGGTTCCGTATCTGGGGATATGCCTGGGGATGCAATGTGCGGTAACTGAATTTGCCAGAAATGTTCTGGGCCTTAAGAATGCCAATAGTTCGGAATTTAATCCAAATACTAAAGATCCTGTAATTGGTCTTATGCCTGAGCAAAAAAATATTGGTGAGAAGGGCGGCACTATGAGGCTGGGAAAATACCCCTGCAAGCTAAAGAAAGATTCCTTGGCTTACAAAGCTTATAAGGCAGATTTGGTATATGAGAGGCACAGGCATAGATATGAGCTTAACAATACATACAGGAAGCAGTTGGAGGAAGCAGGCATGCTTGTAACTGGAGTATATCCTGATAAAAATCTAGCTGAGATTATTGAAGTGGAAAACCATCCTTGGTTTTTAGCAGTACAATTCCATCCTGAATTTAAGTCCAGGCCGGAACGGCCACATCCCTTGTTCAGGGAGTTTATTGCTGCTGCCATCAAGTATTCTAAAAAGAAATAATGGAGGATAAGATAAAGAGAGCATTAATTATAATCAATACTATTTGCCTATTATTTATTATTTTGCTGGCGCCACTGTCTTTCTTTCTTTTCAACCTGGAAAATTATATGGGACTTTACCGGGAAAATGGAGTGGTACAACATTTCGAAAGGGAAGAATTGATAAACATAACCGAAAACCTGATTGGTTTTTTTAAAAATAACCAGGAAATAAAGGATATAGACCCCCGGGGGGATATACCTTCCTTTACTGCCGCAGAAATCAGCCATTTAAAAGACGTGAGGAACTTAACCAATATATTGATGGTTATATTTTATTCTTCTATAGTGTTTTTTATTTTGTTTTCGGTATTAATGGTAGGGAAAAACCTTAAAGAGTTTTTAAGGAGGTTCAGCCTTCCTTTAATTTATTCATCTTCGGTAGTTATATTAATATTGTTGCTATTGGTTATATTGGGAAGTTTGGATTTCTGGTCTTTTTTTGAGGATTTCCATAAAGTGTTTTTTCCACAGGGTAATTATATTTTTCCTCCTAGCTCTTTAATCATTACCCTGTTTCCAATAGGGTTCTTTTACGGATACTTTTTTAAGCTAGCGGCAAGTTCAGGAGTTTTATCAGGTATAGCATTGGCAGCAGGAATTTTATCATTTTATTATTCGAAAGGCATATATGGAAATAAATAAGGAAAGGCTATTAAAAACTTTTTTTGAGCTGCTCAAAATAAAGAGCCCTTCAAAAGACGAAAAGGAAATAGTAGGTTACATAAAATGTAAGCTTGAAAAAATTGGCCTGGAGGTAAAAATAGATGATGCCGGAAAACATTTTGGCAGCAATAGCGGCAATATAATTGCATTGTTTAAGAATAAAAATAAACTGGATTCCAAACCCATATTTTTAAATGCCCATGTTGACACTGTAAAGCTAAATGGAAATGTGATACCTGAAATTATAGATGGCAAGATAATAAATAAAAATAAGGACTGCATATTAGGCGGAGATGATAAGGTAGCTGTAGCGGCTATTATAGAGGCCTTAAATGTTATTAAGGATAAAAATATAAGCACCCCTGACATTTATGTTGTATTTACAATATCTGAAGAAATTGGAATATTTGGAGCCAAACACATAAAGGCCGAGGATGTAAAAGCTTATACAGGATTTACTTTTGATGCGGATGGGGATATAGGTACAATCATAAACAAAGCTCCTTACCAAAACACTATTAAAATGGTTTTTAAGGGTAAGGCAGCCCATGCAGGAATAGAGCCAGAGAAGGGTATTAATTCAATTCAAATGGCATCAGATTATATTTCTGGACTGGAATTTGGAAGAATTGATTTTGAAACTACTACCAATGTGGGAACAATAAACGGTGGAGTGGCAAAAAATATTGTTCCCGAAAAAACTGAAATAGAAATGGAAATAAGAAGCAGGGATTTAGGCAAACTAAAAGATATTACTGGCAACATGCTAGAAAGGGTAGATAAAATTAAGGATAAATTCGGTGGAGATATAAAATATAATTTGTTAAGGGAGTATGATGGTTTTGAAATTTCAGAAAGCCAATGGCCAGTAAAGATTGCCAAAAAAGCGATAAGTTCTTTGGGGATAAAGCCTGTCCTTAAAGAAACTGGCGGAGGCAGTGATGTTAATATATTTAACTCTAAAAATAAGCAAGCCATAAATTTGTCAGCAGGAATGGAAAAAGTTCATACTGCAGATGAGTATGTAAAGGTTGATCAGGTAGAATTGCTTGCAAAACTAATTATGCAAATTTGTAAATATAGCGGAACTTAGAGAGAAGGTTTATGATGGACGAAGAGTTATTTGAAGAACAGATTGAATCAAGGGAAATTTTTAAGGGAAAAATTTTGGGCCTTTATCTTGATAAGGTAATGCTACCCAATAATAATATTGCTACCAGGGAAAAAGTTGTCCATCCGGGCGCAGTGGGTATTGTTCCTGTAAACCAACAAGGAGAGGTAATTTTGGTAAAACAATTCAGATATCCTCCCAATAAGATTCTTTTAGAAATACCGGCAGGTAAATTGGACAAGGGCGAAGACCCAAAAAAATGTGCATCAAGAGAATTAAAGGAAGAAGTTGGGGCCGAGAGCGGTGATATAATAAAATTGGCATCCTTTTATACTACACCGGGGTTCAGCAATGAATTGCTAGTATTGTTTTTGGCTGTTAATTTTGAAGTCAAAGATAATAATTTGGATGAAGATGAATTTTTAAAAATAAAAAAATTTACATTAAGCCATGCTAATGAAATGATTAGAAGCGGGGAAATACAGGATGCAAAGACAATAATTGGGATTAAGCTGGCAAGAGATTATTTTAATGGCAAATAATTTTAAGAAAACAAGAAAAAGTTTTTTGGATTATTTAAGGTTTGAGCGGCTGCTATCCAAGAATACCATTGATTCCTATAGCAGGGACTTAGACAAGTTTAGGAATTTTTTAAAAAATGAAGGGCTAAGCTATAAGAATATAAATAAAGAAAATATTGTAAAGTTTTTACAGAACCTTTATAAAACGCAGAGTAGCAAGTCAGTTTCCAGGATATTATCTTCCCTGAGGAATTACTATAAATTTTTAATTACAGAAGAAATAATAGACAAGAATCCATTCTTGCATGTAAGCAACCCTAAAACTCCAAGAAGACTGATAAATGTTTTAACTGTTGATGAGGTCAGTAAATTTTTAGAAAGCATTCCCACCTCTTCAAAATTAGAGAGGAGGGATAAGGCAATGTTTGAATTATTATACTCCTGTGGTCTCAGGGTTAGTGAAATTGTTAATTTAAAACAGGAAAATATTGATTTAAATGAGGGAATAATTTTTTTTGTGGGTAAAGGTGGCAGGGAAAGAGTTTGTCCGGTTGGGGAAAAGGCGTTGACCTTCCTGAAAAAATACATGTCTGAAGTCAGGCATAAAATCGAGAAGACAAGATCTGAATATATTTTTCTCAATAAAAATGGAAAGAAGCTGAGCAGACAGGGATTCTGGAAGATTATGAAAAAGTATGCCAAAAAATTAGGGCTGGATAAACCATTATACCCACATATATTCAGGCATAGCTTTGCTACCCATATGCTGGAAAGGGGAGCAGACTTAAGGATTGTCCAGGAACTATTAGGGCATAGCAATATTTCTACCACTGAAATATATACTACGGTGACTAAAAATCATTTAAGGGAGACCTATTTTAAATATCATCCAAGGGAGTAAAGCAGATAGGGTGACAAAGGTTAAAAGGTTTATTTATAAATAATTTAGGGGAAGCAATCTTTTCAAATCTAGGAGATTTTGGTATGGTATATGGTCATAGAAATAACGGTTATGTCAATATTAATAAATATTAAGGTATAAAGTGGATTATTTAGGGCAGGCAATTATAGATTTTTTAAAACAAATAATAACCTGGGGTCCAGGACTTTTTTTGGGGGTAATACTACATGAGTATTCCCATGGCTATATAGCTTACAGGCAGGGGGACCCTACAGCAAAAAGTATGGGAAGGTTAACCCTCAATCCTATGGCCCATATTGATTTATTTGGAACTATATTGCTTCCCTTACTGCTGATATTGGTGGGTTCAAATATACTATTTGGCTATGCAAAACCTGTGCCTATAAATACAAATAATTTTACTGACTTCCGGAAGGGTATGAGGTATACATCTCTTTCGGGCATAGTAACTAATTTGTTACTTGCATTTGGGATAGGGACTTTGTACGGATTATATTTTTTGCTAACCAGAAGTATAGATTCTGTAGCCCTGGATTTTATAAGTCAAATATTTATTTTTGCTATTTATATTAATATTTTTTTGGCCGTTTTTAACCTTATACCCATACCGCCTTTAGATGGTTCAAAAGTATTGGCGTCATTCTTACCCGATAATGTTATGTACAGATATTTAAGCCTGGGAAGATTTGGCTTTATTTTTATCTTTGTTATATTATTCATCGGAGGCAGGTTCCTGTGGCCTATTATTTTCCCCATAGTGTCAGCTATATACAGTGTTTGCCTGTGGTGGCGTTTTTTACTATGACAAGTTATTAGGGAGTGTAAATAAAATGGGAAAAAAGAAAATGTTAACCGGGTTCAGGCCTACCGGCAAACTCCATTTAGGTCATTTACATGGAAATATACAAAACATGATTGAACATCAGAAGGAATATGAAAATTATTTCTTTTTAGTCGACTGGCATGCATTATCTACTGAATACAAAGACCCTAAAAATATAAAATCAAATTTAATTGATTGTGTAATAGACCTGGTTGCATTAGGCATTAATCCCGATATAACCCATCTGTACAGGCAGTCAGATATTCCGGAAATTGCTGAACTGTACCTTTATTTTTCCATGATCACCCCCTTATCCTGGCTGGAAAGATGCCCCACATACAAGGAACAGAAAAAGGAACTTAAGGCAAAAGACCTTTCCACCCTTGGCTTTCTTTCTTACCCTGTACTGATGGCATCAGACATTTTAATAGTAAATGCTGATATAATTCCAGTTGGAGAAGACCAGCTTCCACATCTTGAAATAACCAGGGAAATAGCAAGGCGTTTTAATCATCTATATGGCGATTATTTTAAGGAACCCCAGGAAATGCTTTCTCAAGCTACCAGGGTTCCGGGAACAGATGGAAGAAAAATGTCTAAAAGCTATGGGAATGCAATATTTTTATCAGATGATTTAGATACTATAACTGAAAAAATAAGATCAACTATCACAGATCCTGAAAGGATAAAATTAAAGGATCCAGGCCATCCTGAAGTATGCAATATATTTACTTTTTACAAAATATATGAGAAAAAGAGGATAAGAGAAATAGAAAATAGGTGCAGGAATGCAGAGATTGGCTGCACAAAATGCAAGGATGAATTGGCTGAAATAATTTTTAACTCATTAAAGGGTTTTCAGGAAAAAAGAAAAGAGCTAGAAAAGGATTTATCCATTATTTACGGGATTTTGAACAAAGGCAAGAAAGAAGTACAGGAAGTTGCGGTAAAAACCCTTTCTGATGTAAGGAAAAAGATAGGCATTGACTAAAAACAATAACAGCAGCACTAATTATTTAATAAGGCATGGTAACTACAGCGGGCCTATTCAGCTTATACTTGAATTAGTGCAGTCAAAAAAAGTTGATATATATGCAATAAGCATTGATTCTATTATTGAAGGTTTCCTAGAATACATAAAGGACCGCAAGAATATATTAATAGAAACCCTGTCTAGTTTTTTATATACAGCTTCAGTCCTGCTGGAAATAAAATCGAGGTCTTTAATTCCTTCAAAAAGACAAGAGTCTGAAGAAAATGGTGAGGTTGATGAAGAGATATTAAGAAAAAGGGAGAAGGAATACAGGATATTTAAAAAAATATCTTTTTATTTTGAAAAGAAACTGGAAATAGAAGATTTATATTATTTAAGGGAAGCTCCTATTGAAAAAAAATTTATTAACTTATTTCCGAATTTCCTTGAAGGAATAAGTTCGACGAAGTTGGCCAAAATCGCGGCAAATTTGTTAAAAAGTGACAAGTTCCAATTAAACGTGGAAGAAATTTACAACCATAGGGATGCAAGGACCATTCATGAGGAGATGAACCGTATAAAAAATATAATTAAGAACGAAAAGGAAGTAACCTTTAAAGAATTAACCCTTGATTTTGACAAAGTGATAGATAAAATTATATGCTTTTTATCTATACTGGAATTGTATAAAAATGAAATAATAGATATATTACAATTTGAAAATTTTGGAAATATTATTATTAAAAAAAGGTAATGGATTACAAAGCTGAAAAATTTAATATTGATTATTTTAATAAGGATGATAATGCTATAAAAGCAGCAATAGAAGGCATTTTATTTATTTCAGAAGAGCCGGTAAAAGTAAAAGATATTGCCCAGGTTATAGGGAAGCCACGGGGAAAGATAAAAGAAATATTAGAACAGCTTGAAAAAGAATATATAGATGGAAACAGGGGATTTATAATAAAGAAAGTGTCGGGTGGGTACAGGTTTTATTCAAATCCTTCTATTAGCGAGATACTTAAAAAATTTGTAAAGTCAAATGTAAGGGCGCACTTATCACAGGCAGCCCTGGAAACCCTGGCCATAACTGCTTACAGGCAGCCGGTTACCAGGACACAGATTGCTGAGATCAGGGGAGTAAGGACAGACAGCGTAGTAGTTACTTTGGTGGATAAGGGGCTCTTAAGGGAAGCTGGCAAGTTAAAGGAGCCCGGGAATCCCATATTGTATAAAACTACTGATAAATTTTTAGAGCTGCTGGGTTTAAATAAATTAGATGAATTACCATTACTGGAAGATCTAGAAGAAAGTGAAGAAAACAAGGATTTCTAAATTTCTTGCAAACTGCGGTATAGGGTCAAGGCGTAAATGCGAGGAAATTATAAAATCTGGAAAAGTTAAGGTAAACGGTAAGATGGTAACGGACCTGGCTTTTAAGGTATCACAAGAAGATGAAGTAAAATACAGGGATAAAATATTAGAGGTTGAAGATAAAATTGTTCTGGCCCTAAACAAGCCAGCCGGGTATTTGTCTACTGTAGAGGATGATTTTAACCGCAAGACTGTTTTAGATTTAATAACCATTAAATCTAAACGGCTATATCCAGTTGGAAGGCTTGATTTCAATTCCAGAGGTCTCATAATAATTACCAATGACGGCCGGCTAACATACAGGATTACCCATCCAAAGTTTGAAATACCCAAAACATATGAAGTTGCTTTAAACAGCCAACTAACAGACATGGAATTAAAGAAAATAAAAGCAGGCATAAAAGTAGGGAAAAGAAAAGTTAATGTTAAATCATTGCAAAGACTGGATAATGGAAATTCCATAAAGATAGAAATAGTTGAAGGCAGAAAAAGAATACTTAGAAGATTGTTTAGTAAAATAGGATATAAAGTAGTTGATCTTAAAAGAGTAAAGATTGGAAATTACAGACTTAAGGGGTTAAAGGAAGGCAAGTACAAAGTTTTAGATAGTAATGACATTAAATGCTTATTGGCAGAAGATTAGTATTGATAAAATTTGGCTGAGTGAGTTCAATAACTTCTACATATCCTCTATAATTTTTCAGTTAAGATCTGCCCATCATTACATAAGAGGTTTCCCTAAGCCAGGTTTATGCTTGGTCCAAATGCTACACCCCAGACACCAGGACCGGTATGGGCACTTATTATGGTAGTAATCTTTGTAACTAGCAGTTGATTTACTTTGATGTTTTTGTCATTTTTGAATAAATCCACTAATTTATTTGCCGGTTGTTTATCCTGGCCATAGAATATACCAACATTCCATTCATGATTATAGTTCATTTTTGATTTAGATTGCTTAAAAAGTTCTAGTATTGAATTGTTTTTATTCTTTACAAATTTTTTTAGGTATATCCTTCCTTTGCTGTTAATCGAAACTACGGGTTTAAATATTATAGCTTTGCTTAAAAAATTTGCCAGGAAGGGGGTACGCCCACTCTTGAAAACATACTCAAAATTTTCAATAGCCGCAAAAAATGTATATTTCTTAATAAGAAAGTTTAGATAGTTGTCCAGCTCTTTGCCCCTTACTCCTTTTTTAAGTAATTTGGAAAATTCGATTATTATCAGGCCTAAGCTGATGGTGGTATTATTTGAGTCTATTATTTTCACCCTGCCTTCAGGAAAATATGATTTGGCTATGTTGGCAGAATTTATGGAACTGGAAAGTTTTGACCCCAGGCCAATATAATATATTTTGTCATATTTCTTATCTTTGAATATTTCTTCAAAAAGTTTTACAAAATCCCCAACTGAAGGGCAGGAAGTACGGACTTTCAAGCCGGATTTAAGTGCACCAAATACTTTCTCTACAGTTATTTCTTCGCCTTCCTTGTAATTATGGTCTCCAAAGTTAATATACATGGGAATAATTTTAATACCATACTTTTCCACCAACTCTTTGGGTATATCAGACGAACTGTCTGTAACTATGGCTATATTATCCATATAACTGTAAACTTTTTGATTAATAGTAACAGAGAATTATTGAAATAAGAATATTTTTTAAAATAATTTTTATATTTCCCCGGTTTTAGGTAAAATTTAGAAAAAAGGAAAATAATGGATAAAAGAAAAACTATATACATTGGTTCAGACCATGCAGGTTTCGACCTAAAAAACGAAATATTTGAATATTTAAAAGAGGCAGGTTATAAAGTTAAGGATTTAGGAAATAAGGTTTATGAAAAAGGGGATGACTATCCGGACTTTGCCTTTAAGGTGGCCAAAAAAGTTGCGGAAAAAGATACCATGGGAATACTGTTTTGCGGATCCGGAGTTGGGGTTTGCATTTCGGCCAATAAGGTTAGAGGGATACGGGCAGTAAATGCCTCAAACATAAAGTTGGCTGAAACATCAAGAAAACACAATGATTCTAATATTTTATGCTTGGGACAGGATTTTGTGGGTCCAGAGCTTTCTAAAGAGATAATTGATGTATGGCTAAAAACACCATTTAGCGGTATAAACAGGCATAAGGGCAGGGTTGAAAAGATACAGATGTTTGAGCGCGGAATTTCAGAATAGGAAATGTTTATGAGAGAAATAACTTTAATTGGTCTGGGAAAAATGGGCTCCAACATGACTTTAAGGCTGCTTGAGAAAGGTTACAGGGTAAATGTATATGACCAGGA
>JBNJCV010000033.1:0-18442 GCA_051744245.1 Actinomycetota bacterium
GAAAGTCACGCCTTTCAATAGCTTTTTTTGCGCTGTCTAGCTGCATATGCTTGGGGTATACAGAAAGCAAGCCTCCGGTTTTTAAAATCCTGCTTATCTCTATTAATAACTTCTCCCTTTCGGTTTCTGAAAAATAATATGGATGCAACACATCATACAGAAAAACTACATCCAGTATTCCTGTGCCTATCGGAACCTTCACTTTATCCTGTGAATTTATTATTACTACATTATCTAATTTGCAAGCATATATTTTTTTCCGCAATCCTTCTAAGACCTCTTGGTTCTTATCTATGGCATATACAACACCACCGCTGCCAATTGCCTTTGCCAAAGGAATCGTATAGTTGCCCCTGCCACAACCAAAATCAAGTATCTTCTGGCCTATTCTTATCCCAATTTTCTCAAAAAAATACACTGGCTACCCAATAGTCATTTTATATTATGAACATATACCCATAATAATAAAAAAAAGTCTTTCTTTCAATAAGGAAATATTGGCATTTAAGTCCACTTTATCCCGTAGTTTTTCAATAGCTCAAATGCCTAGAGGTTGCCAAAAAGTGTTCCTTGCTTTTTGCTGGTGGTAGGATAGTAAAAAACTACCCTCCATATTTAAATGAAAATAAATAAAATTACTCTTCTTTTATTTTTCCCTTACATGCCTGGCTACCAGGTCTCCAACTTCTGAAGTACTGTAACCCATTTTCCCAGCGCTTAAGCTATCTATGTGAGTACATGTCTTAGAGACGGCTTCTTCTATTGCCTTTGCTGCTTCATTTTCACCAAGATGCTTTAGCATCATCCTTCCAGCTTCAATTGCAGCTAAGGGGTTTATAACATTCTTTCCGGTGTACTTAGGCGCTGAACCACCTATTGGCTCAAACATGGAAGTTCCCGAAGGATTAATATTTCCTCCAGCTGCAATTCCCATACCTCCCTGTATCATGGCACCTAAATCAGTAAATATGTCCCCAAACATATTTGGTATTACAATAACATCATACCATTCCGGGTTCTTAACTGCCCACATGCACGCGGCATCAATATGATTATAGTCTGTTTCAATACCCGGGAAACTATCCTTCATTTCCATGAAAGCTTTAAACCAGAGGTCACCAACAAAAGTCAATACATTAGTCTTATGGACAAGAGTAAGCCTTCCAGGTTTCCCTTCTTTTTTTCTCTGCACCGCTAGCTCAAAAGAATATTTTAAGCAACGGTCTACCATTTCCCTGTCATATACCATAACCTGTGTTGCAACCTCATTAGGGGTTCCTTTCCTGCTAACTCCCCCATGGCCGGTATACAGCCCACCCGTATTTTCCCTGACCACCAGGAAGTCTATATCCTCCGGACTTTTATCCTTAAGCGGACAGTCCACCCCTGGGTAAAGCTTGACTGGCCTCAGATTTATATATTGATCTAATGCAAACCTTAATTTAAGAAGTATTCCCTTTTCCAATATGCCAGGTGCAACATCGGGATGGCCTATTGCGCCCAGGTATATGGCTTTAAATTTTTTTAGTTCTTCTATTTCTGCATCATCTATAGTTTTGCCAGTTTCTAAAAATCTGTCCCCGCCAAAATCAAATTCAGTAAATGAAAAACTGATCCCAAATTTCTTACCGGCTGCATTAAGTATTTTTTTTCCTTCTGCTACAACTTCTGGCCCTGTTCCGTCTCCCGGAAGAATTGCTATATCATAATGTTTTCTATTTGCCATTTTTACACCATCCAATAATTACTTTAAACAATCATTGCTATATTATATATAAATATTTAATTATTTCACTACATTTTTCAACATAACCCGTTTTTTTAAAAAAATAATGGCACTTCTTACCTTGGAAGCCCACCAGTCATACATTGTCGGCCAGAAATTCTTATAAATACAAATTTCTATTCTACTCTATTATAATAAAAATATTAAAACTAACCATGGAGGCAGTATGCTAAAGAAAATTAACCCCGTCAAAACCAATGCCTGGAAAAAACTTTTAAGGCATTACAAGGAAATAAAGGATGTCCCAATAAAGGAAATGTTTGAAAATTCCGAAGACAGATTTTCTGACTTTTCCTTACAATTTGAGGATATCCTGCTTGACTATTCCAAAAACATCTTAACCGAAAGAACTATTCAGTTTCTTCTTGAGTTAGCAGAAGAGACAGATTTGGAAGATGCAATAGATAAGATGTTTTCTGCAGATAAGATAAATGAGACTGAAAACCGGGCTGTCCTTCATATAGCTCTCAGGAACCTATCCAACAACCCCATTATTTTAGATGGAGAAAATGTTATGCCCAAAGTTAATTCAGTGCTGGATAAAATGGAGCAATTCTCAGAAAAAATAATATCAGGTAAGTGGCGGGGTTATACTGGGAAAAGAATAAAAGATATAGTAAATATCGGCATCGGAGGATCTGACCTTGGCCCAGCCATGGTCACAGAAGCGCTAAAGCCTTATAAAAAGAAAAACATAGATACCCATTTTGTTTCCAATGTTGATGGAACCCATATATCTGAAACCCTTAAAGGCTTAAGTCAGGAGACTACCCTTTTTATGATAGCTTCAAAATCCTTTACCACCCAGGAAACAATGGCCAATGCCAGATATGCCCGGAAGTGGCTTTTGGATACTGCTAACAGGAGGGATGATATAAAGAAACATTTTGTAGCAATATCCACAAATACCCCAGCAGTAAAAGAATTTGGAATAGACCCGGATAATATATTTACATTCTGGGATTGGGTCGGGGGAAGGTATTCCCTTTGGTCAGCTATCGGCCTTCCTATAACATGCTCAATAGGATTTTCTAACTTCAGGTCACTTTTAGAAGGAGCACATGCCTTGGATAACCACTTCAGGCAGGCTCCTTTACACAAAAACATGCCAGTTATCCTTGCCCTGGTTGGCATTTGGTATAATGACTTTTTTGGAGTTGATACCCATGCAATACTGCCATACGACCAATACATGCAAAAGTTTCCTGCATACCTTCAGCAGCTGGACATGGAAAGCAATGGCAAGTATATAGGAAGGGATAAAAAAAAGATAAATTACCAGTCAGGTCCAATTATATGGGGCCAACCTGGAACCAATGGCCAGCATGCATTCTACCAGCTTATACACCAGGGAACAAAACTGGTCCCCTGTGACTTCCTTGCAGCTATATCCAGCCATAACCCTATAGGCACACATCACGAAATGCTTCTTTCTAATTATTTTGCCCAGACAGAAGCGCTAATGAAAGGAAAAACCAAAAAACAAGTAATAGAAGAGCTTAAAGCTCAAGGCAAAAATAAGCAGGAAATTGAAAAGATAGCACCCTTTAAGGTTTTTGAGGGAAACCGCCCCACCAATTCCATATTATACAAAAAACTTACTCCCAGGACTTTGGGCAGCCTTATTGCCTTATACGAGCATAAGGTGTTTGTTCAGGGGGCAATATGGAATATATTTAGTTTTGACCAATGGGGAGTTGAACTGGGGAAAGAACTGGCCAAAAACATTTTACCGGAATTGGAAGGTGAAGGAGAAATTAGCTCACATGATAGTTCCACCAATGGGTTGATAAATTATTTTAAAAATAACAGGTAATCAACCATTAAAAGAAACTAAACAATATAATGGTAATAGCCAGATAACTAATTTCTACAATCTGCGAAGTGGCCCCTACAATATCTCCATTAAGGCCGCCAATTTTTGAGGTAAAAAACCTTGAAAATACCATTAGAGCTAAATAAGCTAAAAGGAATATAACCAATGCCTTCAATAAAGGAATCGCTGCTAGCAAAAATGAATAAACAAAGCTCTTGTAGATAAAAGGATAGCTGCCATTAAAAAATACCTCCAGCAAAAAATTAAAAATTAAAAACGCAATAACCGTATAAGTGGTAGCCCAAATAAACCGCCTTTTATTGTTCCCCGATTCAAATAACCCCGACAAGCTCTGTTTTTTAACCGGCCGGTAAAAAGATAAAATGTATACCATGCTCCACTTGCCAAAAACCGGCATAAATGCCAGCAACATGTAAAATACTAAAATTTTTTCTTCTGTAAGTATATATAGATAATAAGTAAAACCTATCCTGAGTATCACCGAAAACAATATGGCCAATACTCCAAAAACGCCAATATCGCTTTTTTTCATTATTCTGTATATGCCCTGACCTGTTTTCCCGGAAAAAATGCCGTCAAAAACATCGGATAAGCCGTCATAATGCATGCCCCCAGTAATTATGGCCTCAAAGCCTACAACTAAAACTACCGCCAATATTGCCGGTAAAAATAAATTAAATACCCAGAAGGCAAGCGCTAAAAAAACTCCCACTATCAAACCGGTTAATGGGAAAAAAGTCAAAGTTCTGTAGAATCCTTCCCTAAGGCAATATCTGTCAGGTATCTTTATTATGGTTAAAAAACCAATAGAATTCAAAAAGTTCCTCATACCTTATTTCAACCTTTGCTTTAAGCCAGCAATAAAATAATACACTTGGCCGGCCTGGGAAGCTATTTCTTTATTTATCACACCCATAATATCCCTAAACAGCCTGCCCAGTGGAAATGGTGGCACTATACCCGCACCAACTTCATTTGAAACTATAACTGTCTTAAAATTTTTCTTTTTTATTATTTCCAACAAGTCTGAAAAAAAATCCCGGGCATATTCTTCAATTTCTTTTTCCTCCCGGTTGCTTAACACTTCCTGGTGTTCTATATCAAATTTTTCCAATATCCTAAACAGTAAGTTTGTAACACAATCCAGCAAAACTGCTCCATATCCATCTTTTTCAATTTCATTAAAAATTTCTGCTATATCTTGTATTTCGTCTTCCTGCAACTCAAAGGTTTTCCAGTTTTTTGGTCTCCTTTTTCTGTGGGCTCTTATCCTCTTTTCCATTTCTATATCAGTAATTTTTGCAGTGGCAATATAGGCCACCTTATCAGATAAAGAAGATGCCAGCTCTTCTGCATATGAACTTTTTCCACTTCTTGCTCCGCCAAGTAAAAAATATATGTTTTTCATTTTTTTGGAGAGTTAATTATTAACTTTTCCTATAATAATATTTATACAGATAAAAATAAAATTATGTCACTCAACAATTTCAAATTCTCCAAAAATATCCGGGTGCATTGCTTTTGCAAACATTAATAGCCCCTTAACCGTATTATGATTTGGCCTTACCACAGAATTTTCGGGAATTATAAAAACATTATCTTCTAAAACAGCTTTAACATTAGAAAACCTGGGGTCATCTAAAATAACATCTGCCGTTTTAGACTCATACATTCCCCCATCTCCAGCAATCATTATCCCGGGATTATTTTCCAACAATCTTTCTACGCTATACTCAACATATCCCTCAAGACCGTCAGCCGAAACAATGTTTATTCCTCCCGCCTTACTTATCATATCATCAATAAAAGTGCCTTTCCCTGCACTCCACAAGGGCTCGTCGTAGATTTCATAAAATACTTTTGGCTTTTCTTCTTCTTTTAAGCCAGACACCTTTGAATTGATTTCTTGCACTTCCGTTCTGAATTCTTCTTCTAATTCCCTGGCTTCTTCTTCTAAGCCCAATATAAGGCCGATATTTGTAATTTCCCGGTAAGCTCCTTCAAAACTTTGTGCTTTAAATGTGTAAACCTTAATTCCAAAATCTTTAACTTTTGCAAAATCCTCATCAGCTTGACCTTCAAGCCTTACAATAACATCGGGATCAGCTTCTGCAATTTTTTCCATATTCAGTCCCTCGTAATCGCCGAAACCTTCCAGACCTTCAGCAAGCGGCTCCTCATTGTCTATACTCCAATTGTCTACCCCTACAACTTTACCCATACCGCCTATGGCATCAATTACTTCCAAAACGCTGGGAGCAAATACAATTAAAGATTCTGCCGGACTCTCAAGCATAACTTCATTTCCAAGCCCGTCAGTAACTGTAATTGGGCTGTTTACTGTCTCTTTTTCTTCAGGTGCGGTTTCCTCAACTGGAACTTCTTTTTCTGCTACTGCAGTTTCATCTATTTCTTCTACTACTTCGGTAGAATCCTCCACTATTTCAGATGTTTCCTGTTTTTTGCAGCCTACAAAAACAATAGAAACTACCACTATTAACACTACAATCAATCCAATTGCCTGTAATGTCTTTGACATTTATTCTCCTTTCCTTATTAAAATTATTTTTCTATTCCCTCTCTGGCAAGTACTCCCTTGGTATAGTAATGTTTTAATTCTTTCATTTCTGTTACCAAGTCAGCTCTTTTTAGTATTTCCCCACAAGCCATCCTTCCAGTCAAAATAAGTTCAACATTTTTGGGTTTGTTTTCAATTAATTCTACTGCATCCTTAGCTGAAATTAATTTAAAGTAGATAGCAATATTTATTTCATCTAGAATCACTACATCATACTTTCCTGAATTTATTACTTGTTTTAACTCATTTAATCCATTCTTCGCATGATCTATATCAGCTTGGACCGGTTTTCTCTTTATAAAACACCCTCTTCCATACTGCTTTACAGTTATATTTTCACTTAATTTGCTTAAGGAATTTAACTCTGAATACTCCATCCCTTTTACAAGCTGGCCAATAAAGACACTCATATTGCTTCCTGCAGCCCTCAAGGCAAGGCCCAGGGCTGCGGTAGTCTTTCCCTTACCGTTTCCTGTATACACATGGGTATAGCCCTTGGTTAATTTTGCCATTTTTCTCCTTTCCAATAAAAAAGCCCTCCACCTCTTTTAGTGGAGAGCCAATTTTGCATTAAAAAACCCCACTCTCTTTCTACCGAAGAGGTGCGATAATTATCTGCCAAACAGGTCTCCTGACTTATGGGTCTTTATTTTCCGCCTTCCCGGCAATAGCCAGTGGCATAATGAAAAATACTCACCCAAATACAGTGGCGGGACCGTTCCAGACTCTAACTGGATTCCCTCGTTTAGCAAACAAATATTTACTTTTAAATGAACTGGGGACACTATAACACAAAAAGCATAAAATAAATATACAATTTAGCCGGGTTCTTGATTTTATTTTATATTTTATTTAATATATTAAATTAATACATAAAAATTATTTAAAAGTAATCAGTGAAAAAGTTTTTTATAATTCTTTTTTTTGGTTTTCTGGTATGGGTAATACCATATGGCATTTCTCTTCTATTAAACTCTGCACAAGATTCAGGTGATGCTTTACATTTTTTAATAGTAATAGTGGTCACAGTTTTGTTTCTGGTCATTTATTTTAAAAGATCTTTTTCCGGTTTTACCGGTGAAAGTTTTATTGTTGGTATTATCTGGTTTGGCATATGCATCGGTATGGATTACCTGTTTTTAGAAACCCAAACTGCCTTCCAGTATTATCTATTACACGATGGGCTAATATACCTGGCTATTCCAATTATTGCCATAGGTTATGATTTGATAACCAAAAGAAAAATATGGTAAATATGAAATAATGCTAATTTGAATGAAGTTTAGCCTATCTAAATGAATTCCTGCCCTAAAAATATTTCCTTTTTAAAAATAGTAAAATCATAATAATATTAGGTTAATATATTTAATAAATGAACCGGAGGTCATGCCATGACTAACCTTAAAACCACATACATGGGAATAGAACTCAAAAACCCCCTCGTAGTTGGAGCAAACAACCTTACAGAAAAAATAGAGAATATAAAAAAGATGGAAGAAGCAGGAGCAGGAGCGGTAGTATATAAGTCACTGTTTGAAGAACAGATTGAATTAGAAAACTTTCAGCTTCAAGAAGGAATTGATGAATATGATGACCGCCATGCCATGATGGTAAATGTGTTTCCAGATATAAAGCATGCCGGTCCGAAAGAACACCTTTACAACCTGCAAAAAATTAAAGAAGAAATAAATATCCCTTTAATCGGAAGCCTGAACTGTATAAACAAAGATATATGGGTGGATTATGCAAAAAAAATGGAACAAACAGGCATAGATGGGTTAGAGCTTAACCTTTATTCTACTCCTTCAGAACTGGATGAAGATTCAGCTTCTATTGAAAAGGAACATTTTAGGATACTTTCAGAAGTTAAAAAAAATATTAACATACCGGTTAGCGCCAAATTGAGCTTTTTTTACACAAACCCCTTAAATGCCATAACCAATTTGGATAAAACTGGTATAGACGCTTTTGTCATATTCAACAGGCTGTTCCAGCCTGATATTGATACTGGGGGTGAGAAGCATATCCAGCCATTTAACCTGAGCAATATAGGAGACCACAGGCTGCCGCTTAGGTTTACAGGTTTGCTATACCAGAATATCAAGGCAGATATCTGCTCTAGCAGTGGAATTTTTACAGGGAAGGATATAGTAAAAATGCTGCTTGCCGGGGCAAATACAATCCAATGTGTCAGCACCCTGTATAAACATAAGATTGGCTATATAAAGAAAATGGTATCTGACTTAAATAACTGGATGGAAGAAAAAAGCTATAGTAACCTGGAAGACTTCAGGGGTAAATTATCTAATAAAAATATTAGCGACCCCTATATTTACCAAAGGTCCCAGTATATAGATATACTCATGAACAAAGAACCTGTAATAAAAAACTCATATGCGAGATAAATAAGTAAGGAGAAAATAAATATGAAAAAATGGAAAACAATGGATGGAAATACAGCGGCTTCACATGTTGCCTATGCCTTTACTGATGTTGCAGCAATTTACCCCATAACTCCTTCCTCACCCATGGCTGAAAACATTGATGAATGGGCAGCTTATGGAAGGAAAAACATTTTTGACCAAAAGGTTAATGTGGTAGAACTACAGTCAGAGGGCGGAGCCTCGGGTTCCGTTCACGGATCTCTTCAGTCAGGAGCTCTTACTTCCACCTTTACTGCTTCTCAGGGACTGCTTTTAATGGTTCCTAACATGTATAAAATTTCTGGAGAACTCCTTCCTGGAGTATTTCACGTAAGCGCAAGAGCTGTAGCCACTCATGCCCTGTCTATTTTTGGGGACCACTCTGATGTCATGGCTACAAGACAAACAGGGTTTGCCCTGCTTGCTTCTGGAGGTGTTCAGGAAGTAATGGACCTAGGGGCAGTAGCCCATCTGGCATCCATAGAGTCAAGAATTCCTTTCCTGCATTTCTTTGACGGTTTCAGGACTTCGCATGAAATACAGAAAATCCAGGTATGGGATTATACAGATCTTAAGAAAATAGTAAATTTTGATAAAATAAGGGAATTCAGAGAGAGGGCCCTTAACCCCCAACATCCAGCAACCCGCGGTACGGCACAAAATCCAGACATATTTTTTCAGGCCAGGGAGTCTTCAAATATTTTTTACCAGAAAGTTCCGGATATAGTTTCCGGGTATATGAAAAAAATAAGCAAGTCCACTGGAAGAGAATACAGTTTGTTTAATTATCATGGGGCAAGCGATGCAGAATATGTAATTGCAGCCATGGGTTCAGTTACGGATACTATAGAGGAAACCGTGGATTATCTAAACAGCCAGGGGGAAAAGGTAGGAGTAATAAAAGTACACCTTTACAGGCCATTCTCCAAACAACATTTCCTAGAAGCATTGCCAAAAACAACTAAGAAAATTGCTGCCCTTGACAGAACTAAAGAGCCCGGTTCACCTGGAGAACCGCTCTACGAAGATATCCGGACTGTTTTTTACAGGGAAAGCCACCGCCCTGAAGTAATAGGCGGAAGATATGGCCTGGGCTCTAAAGATACCACTCCTTCCCAAATTAAGGCAGTTTTTGATAATCTAAAAAAAGAAAACCCTAAAGATAGTTTCACTATAGGTATAATAGATGATGTTACCCATACTTCCCTTTCCTCAAAAGAAAAAATTGAAACAGAGCCCAAAGGAACAATAAGGTGTAAATTCTGGGGCCTCGGGTCAGACGGTACCGTAGGCGCAAACAAAAATGCCATAAAAATTATTGGCGATAACACCAAACTTTACGCCCAGGGGTATTTCCAATACGATTCTAAAAAATCAGGCGGATTGACAATATCACACCTGAGATTTGGAAAGAATCCCATTAAATCTACCTACTTAATTGAAACCGCTGATTATGTTGCCTGCCACAACCAGGCTTATGTAGACCAATATGACCTGCTTTACGGGTTAAAAGATGGAGGGCAATTTGTTCTAAACTGTCAGTGGGACAAACAGGAACTGGAGGCCAAACTACCGGCAGATATGAAAAAATACCTGGCAGAAAATAATATAGATTTCTACATAATAGATGCCACAGATATTGCCAGGGAAATAGGGCTTGGAAGCAGAATTAATATGATAATGCAGGCCGCTTTCTTTAAAATATCAAAAGTCATAGAAGTAAAAGAAGCAGTTGGTTTGCTTAAACAGGCCATTAAAGATACCTATGGGAGAAAAGGCAAAAATATAGTAGAGATGAATTACAAAGCAGTGGATAAGGGAATTGAAAAGCTGGAAAAAATAGATGTTCCTAAATCCTGGAAAAATGCAAAATCTGAAAAGAAGAAAGAAGAAAAAGATGTTCCTGCTTTTATTAAAAATATGCTTATACCCATGAACAGGCAAAAAGGAGATGATATCCCTGTAAGTGCATTTACTGGAAGAGAGGATGGAACTTTCCCTCCTGGAACTGCAGCTTATGAGAAAAGGGGAATTGCAGTACAGGTCCCCAGGTGGATAAAAGAGAATTGCATCCAATGTAATTTTTGCTCATTTGTGTGTCCACATTCAGTTATAAGACCATACCTTTTAACTGAAGCTGGCGAAAAAGATATGCCAGAGGACTTTGAAACCCTGGACGCCAAAGGCAAAAACGTAAAAGGTTTAAAATTCAGAATACAGATAAGTCCTCTTGATTGCACAGGCTGTGAAAACTGTGTTGAAGTATGTCCGCCAAAGAATAAGGCGTTGGAGATGGAATCCCTGGAAAGCCAGCTGCCAGAAGCCAAAAATTGGGAGGCAGCCCAAAATATTTCCAATAAAGAAATAGAGCCTACAACTGTAAAAGATTCCCAATTTTGTCAACCTCTATTTGAATTTTCAGGATCCTGCGGAGGTTGCGGAGAGACTTCTTATGCCAAACTTGTAACTCAGCTTTTCGGGGACCGCATGCTTATTGCCAACGCTACCGGCTGCTCCTCAATATGGGGAGGATCGGCACCATCTACCCCCTACACTGTAAATAAAAAAGGAATGGGTCCAGCCTGGGCAAATTCTTTATTTGAAGATAACGCAGAATATGGATACGGAATGGCACTGGGAAATAAGCAACTAAGGCTAAAAATTGAAACCCTGATAGGAGAACTGCTAAATTTAGGCATAGATAAGGAATTAAAAGAAGCCCTGGAAAATTGGCTAAAATTCAAAGATGAAGGAGAAAAGACTAAACAGCTTTATCCTGAAATGGTGAAGCTGTTGAGTAAAAAACAAGGCAGTGAAAAAATTTCAAAATTAACCAAAGAATTGCTGGAGCTTAAAGATTATTTTATCAAGAAATCCATTTGGATATTTGGAGGAGATGGCTGGGCATATGATATCGGGTACGGGGGCTTGGACCATGTCCTTGCTTCTGGTGAAGATGTTAATGTTTTTGTTTTTGATACCGAAGTATATTCAAATACAGGAGGCCAATCTTCTAAAGCCACCCCCTTGGGGGCAGTAGCCAAGTTTACAGCTTCAGGCAAAAAAACCAAGAAAAAAGATCTTGGCCTTATGGCTACAACTTACGGCTATGTATATGTTGCCCAAATTGCCATGGGTGCAGACAAAAAGCAAACCCTTAAGGCAATAAGGGAAGCTGAATCTTACCGGGGACCTTCCATAATTATCGCCTATAGCCCCTGCATTAGCCATGGAATAAAGAAAGGCATGCAACACACGCAAGGAAGGGAAAAGGAAGCAGTAGATTCAGGCTACTGGCACCTTTACAGGTACAATCCTGACCTGGAAGAAGAAGGCAAAAACCCGTTTATTCTAGATTCCAAAGAACCCAAAACATCCTTTAGGGAATTCCTGATGGGTGAGATAAGGTATGCATCACTTACTAAAACTTTTCCAGAAATTGCAGATAAACTTTTTCAGAAAGCAGAAAAGGATGCAAAAGAAAAATATGAGGCTTACAAGAAAATGTCGGAGGATGCCTAGGTTTGGGTAAATAAGTAGTAAAAATTATTTTTTATCTAAGCTATTAACATATGGCTTGATATCAATTATTGGTGTGCCGTCAACCATGTCTACATTCTCCACTTCCAGGTAATTTGGCCCGGCTTTTAAAAGCTTGACTACAGAAAACCCTAAAGGATTGGGCCTATTTGGGGATCTGGTGGCAAAAACCCCCTTCTCTTCATTGCTGTGGGGAGGAACTGTTAACAAATTATAGCCTTTAGACTGGTGAAAATAAAATATAAGGATCAGGTATTTATATTTTTCTATGCCCTTTAAGCCCTTTATGTATTCGCCGAATATTTTGATTTTCCCTTTAGCTCCATCTGAATATACGGTTTGTCTTGGGGCTTCAGATCTATTTTTAAAAGGCGTGGAAATTATGCCGATAGGTTTAATGCTAATATTTTCCATATTATTATTTTCTTAAATTTACAGTACCGCGTCTTCCACGAAATAATAGCAGACAATTAGAAATTATTCTACTACACAAGCTTTATGTAGGTCTATGTGTTTTAAAGAACCCAGATTTATAATCACCTTATAATTCCATTTTCCAATTTAACAATCCTGTCACTGACTTTTCTGGCCAAATCCTGGTTATGGGTAATAAAAAGTATTGCCAGTCCCCTATTTTCCTGTATATTATTTAAAAGTTTCATTATTTTTGCCTGCACGCTTGCATCTAAAGAAGATGTGGGCTCATCTGCTATCAACAGTTTGGGTTCCAGCATTAAAGCCCGTGCTATCACCAGTCTCTGGATCTCTCCTCCGCTTAAGTGATGGGGGTATTCATTTAAAAATCTTTGGCTGGCAGGAAGTTCTACCTCAGATAATATCCTTTTTGCTCTTTCAATCTTTTCAAGCCTTGTTCCTATTCCCTGGATTACTAAAGGTTCTATTACTATATTTAATATGTTCATCCTGTGCGATAATGAAGAACGGGTATCCTGGAAAACCATTTGAACCTTCCTATAGTAATCCAGGCCGAATTTTTTAATCTTTCTGTTTTCTAGATAAATTTTTCCGCCATCCTGTCTAACCAATCCCATTATTATCTTTGCCAGGGTTGTTTTTCCTGTGCCGCTTTTCCCTAACAGTGTCACTGTTTCTCCCTCAAACAATGTTAAGTTTATTGATTTTAATATCCCTTTATTATCATATTCCTTGCTTATATCATTTAGTTTAAGAAATGGTATAATCCCTCCCCTGTGACAAGCAACCAAGGAACCATTATTCTTTTCCAAATCCGGTTTTTTTATTCTGCAAATACCTATAGATTGGGTACATCTTTTATAAAATGGACAGCCTTTTTTTATGAATTCAGCCCTACCTTTAATTCCCTGTAAATCTTTGGTCCTGCTGCTGTCGGGGTATGATCTGATAAGGGCTCTGGAATACGGATGTTTTGGATTGCTTAAAAGCTTTTTAGTGTCCGCATATTCCATGACTGTGCCGCTATACAAAACCATGATTTTGCCGGATAGTTTTCTTGCAGTATCCAGGTCATGGGTAAAAAGGACCACAGCTTTATGTTTGCACAATCTTCTTATTATCCCTATTATCATATCTTTTGTATCTTGGTCCAAGGAAGAGGTAGGTTCATCAAGAACTACTACTTTAGGATTAGATATAAAAGCCATGGCAATTAATACTTTCTGCCTTTCACCCATGCTTAGCTGGTGCGGATATGCATCCTTTCTGTCTACGGGAAAATCCACTTTTTCCAGCATGCTTGTAACAACACCATTATCTTTTTTATTATCTAATACCTCCTTTATCTGGTCATAAATAGTAATAGTGGGATTCAGGGCATCATCAACGTTTTGCATAACTATGGATATGCTATTCCATCTCAATTTCCGGATGCTTTCTTTATCCAGCTCATTGATATTCAGACCATCTATTTTTACTTTTCCATCTGCGCTAGCCTGTTTGGAAAATTCAGACAGCATACCTAAAATGGCAAAACCCAAGGTTGTTTTCCCGGTGCCCGACTCCCCAACTATAGCCAAAACTTCTCCACTTCTAACTGTAAAGCTCACCTGGTCTAAGATTCTCTTTTGCCCATAACGGGTAGTTAAATTTTCTACTTCAAGCATTTCTCAACCTCGGGTCTATAATTTTTTCTAATAATGTCCCTATGTAGGTCAATGAAAGAAGGATTGCAGACAAAACCAGTCCAGGGGGTATAAGCCACCATAACCATACTGGAAGATAATAAAAATTTATGGCGTTATGCATTATAATTCCCAGGCTAATTGTGGTAAGGTTAGCAATTCCGATAAAGGCCAAACCCGCCTCTAAAAATATAGCAGACCTGGAATTATATATAAAAGATACTATTAAAATATTTCCCATGTCAGGAATTACATGCCTGAGCAGGACATAGAGTTTTTTAGCCCCAAAAGTTTTGGCTGTAATTATATGGTTTTTTTGTTTTAAAGCTAGTGTTTGGCCCCTAATAATTTTTGCCCCTCCCTGCCAGTGGAAAATAGATATTATAATTATTAAAGTAAGAATTCCAGGGTTAATAAAGGCAGCCACCAATATAATTAAAATAATTGAGGGAATCACCAGGAAAGCATCAACTACCCTCATAACCACCCGGTCGAATATTCCCCCTATATATCCGGATAGAGTCCCAATTATTGCACCAATTGCGGTTGACAGGAAGCCAGCGCTTATTGCTACAAGCAGGGAAGTCCTCATTCCAAATATTAGCCTTGAAAATATATCCTGTCCCAAGTCATTGGTACCCATTATGTATTCCATATTGGGAGGCTGCAAATAACTTGTGCTGAAATTATAGGGATTTTTTACAAAAAAAGGCCCCAATATGGCAATTAGCATAAAAGTTACCACAATTATTATGCCTACTTTTGCCCTAATGTCTTTTGCTATTTTTTTTCTTATACTAATATGCATTACTTATTCTTGGATCTATTTTTTTGTAAACAAAATCCAGGGCAATATTAATTAATAAAACCAGTACAGCAACAACCAACAAGCTTCCCTGCAGCATTGGATAATCCCTCATTTGGATTGAATTGTAAATTAAATTGCCCATTCCAGGATATGAAAAAATTATTTCAATAAACAAAGCCCCTGTAACCAGCCTCGTAGCCAACCTGATTCCTGTTTGGGTGACAACGGGTATTATTGAATTTTTCCCTGCGTGGTAATACTTAATTCTCGGTTCCCTTAATCCCTTGGCTTTTGCCAGCAAAATATAGGGTTCTGTCAAATTTGATATCATTGAATTTCTGGTAAGCAAATAAACAGATGGAGTAAACACTAAAACTAGACTTGCCATTGGCAATACCATATGCTTTACAATATCTAAGAATTTCCATATTCCCCCCAGGCCCAGATAGATGCTTTGCGCACCCTGCATAGGAAGAATTCCGGCTAAAACACCAAATATGATTAAAAAAAGGATGCCAATAAAAAAACTTGGAAAACTGGAACTGAAAATCATAGCATTTAATAAGAATTTATCTGTCCATCCCCCTCTCCGCCAACCGGATTCCATTCCCAGTACAACACCAATAATAGTTGAGAATACCAGGGCTGACCCCATTAAACTTAAAGTCCAGGGCAAATAACTTAATATAACTCTAAATACAGGAGAGTTGTGGTAAAGGGAATAACCAAAATCCCCTTTAAATACTGATAAAATATAATTAAAATATTGCTTATATAAAGGCTCACCCAAACCAAAAGAATTCATTATTTCGTCTTTTGCTTCAGGAGAAAGGTTAAGCATGGCCTCACTCCCGTAGATTGCCTCTACTGGATCTCCAGGAAGTAGCCTTGGTATTAAGAAATTAAGTGAAATTATTATTAAAAAAGCAATCAAATAATTCAGGATATTCTTTTTCATTTTCTGTTAATAAATAGTATTTTATTTAAAGGAATTGGTATGCCCAGGGCAACCCCCCTGCCTGTATACTCAATCTCTACCCTATCATTATGGGCCCAATACCACTTTGGATAATAAAGGGTTAGTGAAGGCAATTCTTCTGCATATATTTCCTGTATTTTTAAGACTATTTCCTTTCTTTCTTCCTGGTCCATTTCTTGCACCTGGTCCTGCAGGAGGGTAACCAGCTTCTCATTTTCAAAGAATCTCACACTGTTAAAGCCTTCACCTATTATTACTTTGTTTAGTATTTCAGGGTCACCGCCAAGCCCCCCATGCCCGCTGATAGCTAAATCAAAGTCCCATGCTTTAACCATGTTGTCTAAAGTTTTCGGCTCATAGCTGTATAAATTTATTTTCAAGCCCAGTTTTTCCAAATCGTTTTTAATTATTTCACCATCCCTGGCAAAGTCCTGGGTAACAGCTAAATTAAGGCTTAGCTCTTCTTCCTCCTTGAAATAAAAGCCTTCCTGGTTTAGCTGAAAACCCATGTCTTCAATAATTTCTGTTGCCTTGCCTGTATCATAGCTGTATTGGCTTACCCCGGGGTTATGCCAATATTCATTTGTCGGTGGCAAAAGCCCCGGGTTGCCTTCTATGGCAAACCCCCGCTGGGAAATATCTACCAAGTTCTTTCTGTTTATGCCATAAGCTATGGCTTTCCTGAACTCTTTACTAGTCAAGAGAGCATTCTTTTCATGGTTAAAAATTAGCTTGGCTGCCCATGCGGGCGGTTCTTGTTTTATGTTAAAATTTTCCTTGAGACTAGAAACTGAATCAACAGGAATTGGTCCAGCATCAATATTTCCAGCTTCCAGTGCTGCCGGGATGCTTTCGGCGCTATTTTTAACAAATACAATCTTCGCATACACAGGTTTGCCATTATAATAATCTTTATTAGCTTCAAATAAGTATGTGCTTTGTCCCTTATTGTAATCTAAAAGTTGATACGGTCCTGTTCCTATCAAAGCTTCTTTGGCTGTAAATTTCCCAGGATCTGCAACATTACTCCATATATGCTCGGGCATAATTGGCAATGTCCCTGCAATATTTGGGAGAAATGGAGCATATTTTTCAGCTAAATATATTTTTACTTTGTAATTACTAATTTTTTCAACCTTTTTTATAAAATCTGAGTTTACCCATATCCACGGGTGCTCTTTTATATAGTCGAATGTAAAAATGACATCACCAGCATCAAATTCATGGCCATCATGCCAGAAAACATCTTTCCTCAAACTAAAGATATATGAATTATTACTGTTGCTGTATTCCCAGTTATTGGCAAGGCCGGGAATAAAATTGCCACCTATATCTTTCCAGACCAAAGTATCAAAAATCAAGCTCATCCTTATGTATCCAGGGCCCCTGGAATACATTCCATATGGTGAAGGAAACCCCCAATCGCCAGTAGTATCAGCAATGGTTATCTTGCTGGTATTATTGCTGCCTTGTACTCTCTGGCAAGAAAAATTAAGTAAAACAAATAAAGAAAATATTAAAAACAAGATCAGTTTAAGTATTTTCATCTAATATCCTTTCCAGTTAACACTTTTATTCCTGACCCATCCAGAACAAAATATTGCTGTCCAGAACATTCCAAGCAAATAGCTTCCCCCTCATTTATCCGCGCCCTTGTTTCCATAATGCTTTCCCCACATTGCTTGCATAATGCCGATGAGTATATGGGGGCAAATTCCGGAACTTCAACCACCTTCTCCTCGATTTTAAACATTTCAACAGCAGGAATGCCTAACTCTTTTATGGCCATCTCTTCAAATAATTTAAAGAAACGGTCTCTCTCACTTTCGCTTACTTCTTCCCTGTTTTTAACTATTTTTTCAAATAATTTATAAGCTTCCGGGTAAACTTCTTGCCTGGAATTTTTAAATTCCTCTTTTAAGCTAATCCTTATCCCATTTTTTTCATCACGTTGGGTAAAAGTTACAGCTGTCTTACCTAGATCCTTGAAAATCAAGCTATTATTTCCAAACGTACACCCGCTAATTGCCTGGACACCATCACTAAAGCAATTATTAGTCTCTACAATTGCAATTATCTCTTCCATTCCCGTATTAGTTGTTCCCATTTTTTTCATCCCGTAATGGGCCGCTTTTACCCCATAGGCCGAATAACTACAAATATGGCCATGGAATTGTGCAGAAATCTCCAGTAAACCTTCAAGATCATCTTTTTTAATTAAGCTATCAATATTTTGCCTATAATTTTTCCTCATAAACCCCTCCCTGTTTAGGTAAGTATTGTATAACAATAGTGCTACTATTACAATTATTGTAACACTATATTTTATTTTTTTCTCTCTCTTTTCTGCATAGTATTTCTCCTAAATTTT
>JBNJCV010000034.1:0-18082 GCA_051744245.1 Actinomycetota bacterium
TTAAAGGTATAATTAGGGTTGGATGATTAATATCTGGTGGACTGGAACCATTATTTTTTAATTATTTTTAATCTGTTATAATATCGATACTTTGTATATTATCTTATTTTGAGTATGTCTAAGTTTATTATAAATGGCCGTAATTTATTAACCGGTACAGTTAACATCAGCGGAGCAAAAAATTCTGCATTAAAATTAATTGCAGCTTCTATACTGGCAGATAGTAAAACTGTTATCAGGAATGTTCCCAGAATAGAAGATGTAAACACAATGGTTGAAGTTTTAAGGGTTTTAGGGGCCAAAGTAAATTTCGCTAAAAAGGATGGCACCCTTACCATAGATCCTTCAACTGTTAATAGCTTTGAAGCCCCTTATGAGCTGGTTAGGAAGATGAGGGCTTCCATTCTGGTGGCAGGTCCCCTGCTTTCAAAATTTGGCTCTGTGAAGGTGGCTATACCCGGGGGATGCAATATAGGGTCTAGGCAGATAGATTTACACCTTAAGGGCTTTGAATTTATGGGAACCTCAAATAGCCTGGAGCACGGCTATGTATTTGCAAAAACTACCGGCAAAAGGTTGAAAGGAGCAGTAATTGACCTTGATTTTCCTTCCAGGGGGGCAACTGAAAATATCATGATGGCTGCCTGTCTTGCTGAGGGGAAGACAGTGATAAATAATGCAGCAAGGGAGCCGGAGACTATTGACCTTGCTAATTTTTTGGTTTCCATGGGTGCGCATATCGAAGGGGCTGGGAGTGACTGCATTACCATAGAAGGGGTAAAAAAATTAAATGGGACCGATTATGAAGTTATGCCGGATAGCATTGAAGCCGGCACTTTCATTACTGCTGCTGCCCTTTGTGGAGAAGATGTTAAAGTAGAAGGCGCTGTTTCTAAAAATTTGGAAATATTTTTGCTAAAATTAAAAGAAATTGGAATAAACCTGGCAGCTGATGGCGGTAGGGCTGTAATTGTTAAGGAAAGGAAGGCTTTAAAGCCGGTACACATAAGCACATTGCCTTATCCCGGGTTTCCCACGGATCTTCAGCCGATAATTGCGGTTCTTTTGGCAGTTGTTTCTGGAGTGTCTATAATAACTGAGAATGTTTTTGAAAACCGGTTCATGTATGTGGATGAGCTTAACAGGATGGGGGCAAATATTAAGATTGATGGCCATCATGCCATAATTACTGGTGTGGACAAGCTATCCGGCGCGCCGGTGAGCGCTTGCGACCTCCGGGCTGGGGCTGCCATGGTGTTGGCAGGCCTGGTTGCAGAAGGGGTAACTGAGGTTTTAGACATACATCATATACAGAGGGGTTATGAAGATTTTGAGAAAAAGCTTAAGACTTTGGGCGCTGACATAGAAAGAAAGTAAATTTATGGATAAAAAAAGAGACAAAAAATGGGGATGGAGCAAAATTCCAAAATATGGAAAAGTGCTTATAATAGTTTTTGCTTCATTGGTAGTTTTAGCCGGAGCTGCAGCTGGCTATTTTTTTTATTACATAAATTCTGTAAATGAAGCCATAAATTCTAAAACCACCTCAAGGATAGAAAGCATTCTGGAGCCTATAGAGTCCTACCAGGACCCGGTAACTGTTCTTCTTATGGGCAGGGACAGCAGGGATGTAGAAGAAGAAAGGGGAAGGGCTGATTCCATAATGCTGCTTCACATAAACCCGGAAGAAGCAAAGGCATCCCTTCTTTCTATTCCCAGGGATACCTTGATAGAAATCCCGGGCTATGGGGAAGATAAAATAAACGCAGCTTATGCTTATGGCGGGGAAGAGCTCATGATTAAGACAGTATCAGAATTTCTTGATGCCGACATTAACCATTATGTGACCATAGATTTTAACGGTTTTGTAGAGCTTATTGATGCCCTGGAAGGGGTAGACATTGTAGTAGACAGGCCCCTGGAGGATCCCAAAAGCGGAGCTAATTTTTCACCAGGTGAGCATCACCTGACCGGGGAGCAGGCCCTTGCCTATACCAGGAGCAGGTCAACAGAGCTGGGAGACATTGGCCGGATACAGAGGCAGCAACAATTATTCAGGGCCCTGGTTGAGCAAAAATTGAATGTAAAATATATGTCTGATATCCCTTACTATTTTAATATACTGATAGAAAATACCCGCACTGATTTAAATATACTTACCATAATGAAATATTCCAAAGCAGTGTTATCGTTTAGCACAGAGAATTTCCAGACAGCTATCATTCCTTCGCACTCGGACTGGATAGAGGATGGCACCATAAGTGTACAAGTGCCTGATGTGGAAGAAGCAAGAATAATGTGGGACAGGATTCTAAAGGGAGAACCTGCTTCCAAGTATAATGCTATCTATACCGAGATAAGCAATTCCCCTGATTCAATGTCTGCAAATATAACTTATGATTTCACAATTAAGGTTAAAAATACCGGGGCTTTGCCCTGGAAAAGAAATTCAGGTAATGGATTCTTTGTAGGCTACCATTGGATAGATTTTGAGAATAAGAAAATGGTTGTGTTTGACGGGGATAGGAGTTTTTTGCCTAGGGATGAAGTTGCCCCTGGGGAAGAGGTAACTTTTGATCTTGAGGTTACTGCACCTTCGCAGCCTGGTAAATATATATTGCAGATAGAGATGGTTCATGAAAAAGTTACCTGGTTTTCTTATCAGGGGGTTCCACCGTATGAGAAATTCATATCTGTAGATGTTGATTACTCGGCTCGATATGATGATTCCGGAAAGACTCCATTGTATATGAAGCCTGATGCCAAGTACCCTATTGACATATGGGTAAAAAATACAGGGGCAATTGATTGGGAAAATGAAGAAGATTATGAAATTAATTTAGGCTACCACTGGATAGACAGGGATACCAGGGAGCCAGTGCTATGGGATAATGGCAGGAGAGTCCATATAGAGCATATGGAACCCGGAGAAGAGGCTGTTTTTAATTTGATGGTGATTTCCCCTAAAGAGCCTGGAAGGTATATACTCCAGTATGACCTAGTCCATGAAAGGGTTATATGGTTTTCAGCAGCAGGGGTAACCCCACTGGAAGTAAATGTAGACGTAGGGGAAACGGTGGACAAGAAAGTTACTACTGATACCCATATAGTGGTTGAAAACGGAAATGGCATTCCCGGAGTTGCCGGTAGGATGAAAAAATATTTGCAAGTTTACGGGTTTAAGGTTGTTGACCTAGCTAATGCTGATAGTTTTAATTATGAAAAAACTGTTATATATTATAAAGAGGATACTAAAGCTAAGGCAGACCAGCTGGCAATACTGTTTGAAAGCTATGAGTTAAAGAAGCTGGAGGAAGAAAAATTTGAAGAAAGATTTAGCGGAGCTGATATTGGAGTAGTGGTTGGGAATGATTATTTAGAAAATATAGAGTAATGTTTTATGGATGTATCTAAGATAAAAAATACAATAATACAAGTTTTATTTGATATCCTTATCTTCTTTTCTGCATTCGTGCTTTCTTTTTATTTAAGGGGTCAGATTTCTTTAGCGGGCCTGGCCAGCCTTCCGCCGCAATATTCAAATTATATAATTGAATACACTGTGATTATAATTGCGGTAAAGCTGGTAATTTTTGCTGTTTTCAGGATGTATAGGAAGATCTGGAAATATGCAAGCTTTAGGGAGTTTATATCCATAGTGGAAGCCCTGGCCTTAAGCGCTGCAATCATGGTTTTCATATTTTATATCATTGAAGCGCCATATTTTCCTAAAAGTATACTTATTATAGATTTTCTGCTCACCCTTATAATGATAGTGGGATCCAGGTATTCTGCCAGGCTGTTTAATGAGCTTAAATTTGGAAGCATTTATACCAGGAAGAAAAGGGCTTTAATTATTGGGGCTGGTGATGCTGGGGAAATGATTGCCAGGGAAATGATAAGGCAGAAAAACAGCGAGTATAAGCCGGTTGGCTTTTTGGATGATGATAGGGCAAAAATTGGCCAGCAGTTGCATGGCATTAAGGTGTTTGGTAAGACTTCCGATATAAAGAAGTTTATAAAAAAGCTATCAATCGACGAGGTAATTATAGCCATGCCTTCAGCCAGTGGCGAGGTAAGGAAACAGATTGCCTTTAATGCCAGCGAGGAAGGTGTTTTGTGTAAAACACTGCCCAGCCTTTATGAGATTATAGACGGCAAAGCCCATCTTTACCAGGTAAGGGATATCCAGATTGAAGACATACTGGGGAGGAAGCCGGTAAAGCTGGATTATTCTAAAATATTTTCAGAGCTTGAAGGAAAGTCTATCCTGGTAACCGGAGCTGGAGGCTCTATTGGCTCTGAGATTTGCCGGCAGATTATAAGGTTTAAGCCTTCCAAGCTTATACTTGTGGACCATTCAGAGAACAGCGTGTTCTTAATAGAGCAGGAACTGGTAAGGGAACATAGCTATACCTCGGCCATACCGGTGGTTACTGATATAAGGGATAAGTTTAGCATTAGAGGTGTTTTTAAGAAGTATAAGCCTGAGATTGTTTTCCATGCTGCTGCTTACAAGCATGTACCGTTGATGCAGCTTAACCCGGAGGCAGCTCTGCAAAACAATTTTATAGGCACCAAATCACTAGCCAAGCTTGCAGCCAGCTACAGGGTTAAGAAGTTTGTAATGCTTTCTACAGATAAGGCTGTCAATCCTAATAGCATAATGGGGATTTCGAAAGCCCTTTCTGAAAAATACCTGCAGTCTATGGCAAAGGAAAGGGATACCGAATTTATAATAGTAAGGTTTGGAAATGTCCTGGGTAGCCAGGGAAGCGTGGTTCCTATATTTAAAGAACAAATAGAAAGAGGCGGACCGGTTATGGTTACCCATCCCAAGATGAAGAGATTCTTTATGACCATAACAGAAGCCTCCCAGCTGGTAATCCAGGCAAGCGTTATAGGTAAGGGTGGAGATATTTTTGTTCTGGATATGGGTAAGCCTATAAATATCTTAGAACTTGCAAAGAACATGATAAGGCTTTACGGGCTTGCGCCCGAAAAGGACATAAACATAAGGTATCTGGGGGTAAGAAGGGGTGAAAAACTAAATGAGGAGCTGGTAGCGAAGCATGAAAAGCTCCAGCCTACAGATTTTTCCTCTATATTTAAGGCAAAAAACAATGGGAAAGTTAACAAAGAAGAAATTATAAATTTGCTTTTTAACATAGAAAAAGAAATACAAATTTACGATTATAAAAATTTATTTACAGATTTAAAGAAGGCAATACCTAGTTTTGACCCTGAGAAGATGTGGTCAAAACAATAAATTTCCCATGTTTTATTATTTTATTAAAAGGCTTTCAGACATAGTGCTTGCGCTTGTTTTTTTAATTTTATTCATACCTCTATGGATAATAATTCCCATAATGATAAAGCTGGATTCACCCGGCCGGGTAATCTTTACCCAGAAAAGGGTGGGAGCAGGCAGCAGCTATTTTACTATCTACAAGTTCAGGACCATGAAGGAGGGAACTCCTGATATTCCTACTGATAAGGTGTCCGAGCAGGACAAGGATAAATATAAAACCGGGGTGGGAACTTTTTTGAGGAAACTGAGCCTGGATGAGATACCTCAGCTAGTAAATATCTTGAAAGGAGACATGAGTTTCGTGGGGCCAAGGCCGGCGTTGTACAACCAGCCATTGCTTATAAGGCTTAGAAAAGAGAAAGGCGCAGATAAGGTAAGGCCTGGAGTAACCGGCCTTGCCCAGATAAGCGGTAGGGACAGCTTGTCAATTCCAAAAAAAGTAGAGTATGATAGCGTATATTCAAGACAAGCTTCAATTATTCTAGACATTAAAATTTTTTTGGTTACAATTAAAGCAGTTTTAACTGGCAAGGGAGCCAAATAATTTAGAGAAAGAGGGTAAATTGAAAAAATTAAGAGTTTTTGCAATTATTGCTTCTGTTTTGTTTGTGGTCTGGCTGGCATTTCCTGCTACTTTATTTGCTGATTCAAGGGCAGATGTTGAAGCCTTTGTTACCAGGTTTTACAGACAAACCCTGGACAGGGAGCCTGATGCACCTGGACTTGAAGGGTGGGTTGGCCAGCTTCTTTCCGGCAACCTGTCGGGGGCAGATGTGGCAGAGCGCTTTATATTCAGCCAGGAGTTTGAGGCAAAATCAACCTCTGATGAGCAGTTTTTAGAGGTAATGTATAGGGCATTCTTTGACCGGCCGCCGGACCCGGATGGATATGCAGGATGGCTGTCTGTGCTGCAGGGCGGCAGAAGCAGAAGATATGTGTTGTCGGGATTTGTAAATTCAGTTGAGTTTGCTAATCTTTGTGCAAACTACGGCATTGAATCCGGATCTATTAGTGGAGAAGACAGGGGAAGCAGCAGCGAAGCGCAGGCCCGTGGCCCAAGGACTTTAGCTGCAAGTGGAAACATTACTGTGGTATGCATGGGTGATTCCCTTATAGTAAAATCTGACTGGGTCCCTAAGCTTGCCGGTTATCTTAGGTCCAATTATCCCCAGGCTAATTTTAATGTTATAGCCAGTGCGGTAAACGGGGAGACTGCTGGGGGCGGATATAACAGGTTTGACTCGACAGTGGCAGTGCAAAACCCTGATATTATTGTTATTGCTTACGGAACAAATGATGCAGGAAACGGGCTTAGCACTTATGAAAAATATTTAGAAAGATTGGTTAAAAAAGCCTTATCTACAGGGGCAATAGTGTTTGTCCAGAATTTTGGCCCCTTGGATACAAAAGTTTTTCCCACCAAGTCTGATTACATGGAATATGTTTCTGAAGCAGCTGAAGTTGCATCAGAATATGGGGTTCAGCTGATAGATGTCCACGGACCTTTAAATGCTAACAGGAGCGCTAACCTTCTAGATTGGTGCCATTATTCTTCCCAGGGTGCAACTGTGGTTGCACAGACTGTATACGGGCACCTGTCAGCAGTACTTGTTAAATAGGGATTAGTTTTCCTTAATTTTCTTTTCATATTCCGGAAAATAGTTGGAAATAACTTTCAGGTTAAAGGAAGAAAGTATAGATTCCTTTGGCTCCCTTTCAAGCAAGAATTCAAAGGATTTCTTTATAAGTTCTTCTTTGGTGGTTTTTTTACCAGCTAGTTTGCGGTAATAATCATCATCCAGGGTAACAGAATAATTTTTAGAACTACTTCCTTCCTGGACTTTAACTGTGAAATGGTTCCCGTTTTTCTTGTGGACTTCTATCATAGCAATCACCCCTATATTTATTCTTTTTTAATTTAACCACTATCTTGCCGGTGTGTTGAAAGCCCTGGTGTTAGGTAACTTCCAGGGCTTTCATTGTTAATATCAATTAAATGAGCAGGTTCCAGTAGCACAGGAACTGCTGGACCCATTATCTTTTTTAATTGAACAGCCTATAGAGGAAAAATCTTTCTTTATATTTTTGCTGCCACAGTTCTTGCAGGTTAGTTTGTCTTTTTCCCCTCCTGTTCCCATGTATAAGTCAAATTTTTCACCGCATTCTCCGCAAATATAACTATATATTGCCAATCTATTCACCTCCATTATCATAATTTTCAAGAACTGCGAATATATTTTTTACAAATTCAGGATTTATTAAAAAGTAGCACTTCCTGTTACCCTGCTTTTCATAATCTACAATGCCGTTAAGCCTTAGCAGATTAAGGTGTTGCGATATATTGGGCTGCCTTATTTCCAGTATTTCCTCAATAGCATTTACACACTTTTTATCTTTATATAGTTCTTTTAATATAAGCAGCCTGGTAGGATGGGCCAGTGCTTTAAGCAGCTGTGCCGACCTTTCAATATCCATTTTAAATCTCCATTTTTATATTCGCATATTTGAATATAATGATAGCATATAGGAGAAATTAATAAAATAGCTTTTTTATTGCCAATAGATATATAGAATCAAAATCTTGAAGCCTTTAACTACAGGCCTAAAGCCAGCGGCTTTATCCTTTATTTTTATCTTTGTCTGGATGCTCTCTGGCCTTTAAATCTACTGGGGGCTTGCCCTCAAGAAGGCCCTGGTCGAAATACCATTTAGCTGTGCGGGCCAGTCCTTCGGCAAGGTCAACCTTGGGTCGGAAGCCCAGCTCCCGCCTTGCCCGCCTGCTAGTAAAAGCTCTGTTTTTACAGAAAAAGTCCAAACGGCGTGGATATAGGGGTGGTTCTATTCCAAAAGGCTTGTAGAGTATTTTACATACACTGGCAATTAGCTTAAAGGGTGCCAGGGGTAGCCGCCTTGCAGGCAGGTCTTTTCCCAGTGCCTTAGCAACTAAATCTGACAATTTGATGATGGTGGTATACCTCGGCCCTGCTAAAATGTAGGTGCGTCCTATTGCATCTTGTCTCTCCCCGCAAAGTATGGCCCCTTCTACCAGGTCATCGATATATATTAAATGGTACAGCACCTCTCCTAAGCCTATCATGAAAAACTTGCCGCTGTGGATATTCTTAAACAACTTTAAGAAACGCATATCTCCCGGCCCATAAACACCTACTGGCCGGAAGATAGTTGCATGGAGGCCCCGCTTAATTGCTTTAGCTACTAACATTTCTGCTTCCAGCTTGGTTTTCTGGTAGATATCAGTGGGGTTAAATGGCGCATCTTCATTTGCAGGAATTGACTTTATATCACCATGTACTCCTACAGTGCTGCAGTGCACCAGCCGGTTTATCCCAAGTTTTTCCGCAGCATTAATTACATTGCGGGTTCCTTCCACATTAACTTTTTTATAAATTTTATTAGGATACTTTACTGAGCGGTACAAGGCAGCAATATGGTAAATGATCTGGGTGCCTTTTGCTGCGGCCTCTACATCGGTCCCACGGACCAGATCTCCTAAAACAAGCTCCACGCCAGCTTTCTCTAGATGTTTTGCTTTTGACTTATTGCGGACCAAAGCCCTTACATGATAACCACGCTCAGCCAAAGTGAGGGCAAGATGGCTTCCCACAAATCCTGTAGCACCAGTTATCATGACAGTTTTTTTTACAGCTTTATTAGCCAAGTTTATTATCCTCCGATTATATCCGGGAAACCATGCAGGCATAAATTTATTATTTGCATAACCCCATTAATTGAAACTGGAATATATCAAATGACCTTTCCCTTGTCAAATAGATATTTGTTGCCCCGTAAGTTACTGTTTAGATTTTACCATGTAGAAGGCAAATTATTGAATGCCAGTCTCTATTGGATTAAATTTTTTGATGTGCTTGCAGGAATATATTTTGTACATGAAAATAATTAGGGTATAAATTACGGTAAAGGGTGTATTTTGAAGGTTTTAGCAATTGTATATTATTGCTGGTATAATATTTTAAAACAATATTAATATATAAATGAAAAATTCAAGGCTTAAATTTTTATCCGCTGTTTTTGCAGCAATTGTTGTTGTAACCTTTATGGTTCCTTCCGCTATTTTTGCCCAGGAAAGCGGGGTAGAAGATTTTGTGGCCCGCTTTTATAACCTGTGCCTGGGAAGGGAGCCGGATCCTGGAGGATTGGCAAATTGGGTAAGCCACCTTGAGGATGGAAGGCTTACGGGAGCAGATGTGGCAGAGCGCTTTATATACAGCCAGGAATTTGAGGCCAGGGATACTTCCAATCAGGAATTTGTGGAAATAATGTATGCTGCTTTTTTCGGGAGGGAGCCGGATCCTGTAGGATATGCGGGATGGATGCAGCAGCTTGAAAGGGGCAGAAGCAGGCAATTTGTATTAGAAGGCTTTATAAATTCAGCTGAATTTCAAATTTTATGTGCAGGCTACGGCATAGAGGCTGGAAATGGAGAGCTTGCAGGCGATTTTGAAGCCCCGGTATTAAGTGTTGAAATTTCTGGTTCCGGTGAATTTATAAGTATAATCCAACAAGCTTTAAGCCTTCTGAGAAGCTATCATGGTTTTGCCTATAACCAGGTTGCAGGGTTGGAGGGAATTTACGGAAAAGACTTATCTGGCCATAGTGCTTCTGGGCTTGCAGATATAGATGACGGGAAAATCTATATAGACCTGAACTCCTTTTCTGGATATGGGCAAGGGGAGAAGGTAAAAATTATTGCTGCTACCATATCCCACGAGCTAAACCATATTGCAAACAGGGATAGGGCAGATTCTATGGCAGTAGTAGATTATGAGAGGATGGCGCTGGAGCAGGAACTGGAAACTTCACAAAGAATTGATGCTCCCCAATGGTATATCGATTACATCTCCAGGATGCTCGAAAATATCTATAGTCCTTCTACCTGGTGGTGGCGCTTCTAACCTGCCACAAATTTAAACGGCAGGGCGGTTATAGGATTTGGGCTAAATTTCTTAAGGCATCTTTTATAGGCAAACAGTAACATTTAGCCTTGCCACCTATATAGTTACCAGAAGATAATTCTAAGTTTAAGGGAAATTGAATAACTTATTTTAGCTTAACAATTTGAATATATTTTCTTTTGTAATTAGTTCAGCTTCTTCCGGGTTTTCCAAAAACAGTTCCACGTCTTTGGAGATTTTTAAAAAATCCGTATCTTGGATTTTTTCTTTAATTAATTTCTTCCAGTTGTTTTTATTTATCTCTATTTTGTTTCCTTCAGTCTGCAATATTGCAGCTTTAAGCATTTTAAAATTTGGTTTTATGTCTTCAAATTTGGTCAGATACCAAATCAGGTCATAGAAATCCCTCCCTTTATGGAATTTCCGGAACATTATTGCATGTATTTTTCCGGCAAACAATGAAGTTATATCATAATGTTTAACATGGAAAATAAATTCAAAATTAACCATATCTGATTCTTCATTTCCCCCAATAGGGGGATTTGAATCAACTTTTAGTTTAATTGAAATTTTTTCTTTCTTAATATCGGTTAACTCAGGGTATAAGAGATCTTTAAATTTAAAAAAAACATTTTGTACATTATTTTCAAGATTGTATGTTATATCTATAGAATATCCTGCATTTTCCAATTCGCTTGAAACTTTCCTGACCATATTTTTAAAACTATATCTATTTTGCTGGTAGGATAAAGAAAAATCCAAATCTTCTGAGAATCTCCGCAGGCCGTATAGTAAACGCAGACAAGTGCCGCCTGTAAAAACGAGATTATGGTAGATTTTTTTTCTGTAAAGTATGTATAAAATGTATTTTTGCAGGTATTCCCGAACCAGGTTTATATTTTTTTCTCTGCTATCTGACTCATTTATTATTTTACCTATTTGGTCCCGCATAATATTATAGCTCCAGCTTGGTAAATGATTTATTGTAATTTGAAATATATTCTAAAAGGTTTTCTATTAATGCTTTTGTTTTTCCAGTATAGAGTTTTGAAATTTTTTCAAGGGAAGATAGGTTAAGGATATCTAAATTTTGCAGGCGGAATGAATTGAAAAATTGGCTGCTATTCTGTAAGCTAATTCTATTTTTATTAATATATAAAAAATCAACAATAGCTTTTTCGGGGGTTGCAAAAAAGATTTGCTCTCTTCCAGTCTTTTTTATTTCATAGCCGAAAAATAAATCTTTTTTAACCGTATTGTAGGTAAATAATCCAAAAGAATTTTTAAACCTGTTTGTTTTTTTGGTAGTAACAGAGGTAACTGTATTCACTCTTTCGGGTATCAAGTTATAGAAATCTAAAGCATATTCAAGGCTAATATAGGATGGGAATATTAGATAATTGCCGATAAATAATTTAGGAATATTGTATTTCCTATATTTTTCTGTAAAAACATACAGACCCTTTTTAAGCTCTAAAAGTTTGCCTTTGTCTTTCCATTTTTTTACTTGGACTCTTAAAATCTGAGGCTTTTTTGTATACAGGGGAAAGGTGCTTGAGTCAATAAGCGGCTGGTCTTTATAGATTTCTAAAAATTTTTCAAACTTCATATCATTTCCTTATATTATAAATTATTATAATATAGAGAAATGAATATTGCAATTACTGAGTACAAATTTTCCTAATATAGTAAAAATTTGTTTACCCATTGCCGGCATTCCAGAGTTCCCTGGCCTTTTTCCAGTGGTATACAAACAATGGAATGGAAAGCACTATCATCACAGATCCCCTTAACATGCCTCTGAGTGACATGTTTTTCTCCCGCTGCAGGGAATATTCAGCCTCTTCTTCTACCAGCTTATTTATTTCTTCCTCTGTTAGGCTGGAATTCTGTTCTCTATATATATCCCGTACCTGTGCTCTGGGGGCAGCATAGGTTAGGGGGTTTATGTAATTTATTATATTGTCGGTTAAGTTAATTATGCCTACGATAAATAATATTATGGCTATAAGGCATACTATGTAGAAATATATTTCCCTGACATAAATTCTTCTTTGCATGGTTTTAATTATAAGTTAAATTCATCTTTTATAAAAATTAAATTATTGAGGGTTTAAGATATAGATAAATCCCCCTGTTTCCCTGTAGCTGTTTTCAAGGGTTAGCCTGTGGGAGCTTATTTTATCTTTTTCAGATAAGGCCACAATATGGCTGTAGGCCATATTATTTCTATCATTAATCAAGGTTATTTCTTCAATTATATCCTGTTCTTCCTTTTCAGATATATTTACAAACCTTATATCCTTGGGATAGAGGTTGTAAGCCATCTCAGACATTATATATCCCGGCTGGCCCCTTACCAGCAGGATAAGGTTTTGGTCCTCGGGTATGTTTCTGTCCAGCCAGGATATGAATTTTTCAAAGTCATAGAAACCCTGGTAAGTGGTTGAAAACTCTCTTTGTTTTATGCTTTTCTGGTATGCTTGGTAGTAGCTTTTGATGGTATGGTATTGGATTTGCAAAAAGTAGAAAGAAAACAGCACCAGTATTGTGGTTGCAGTTATGATGATGGGATTTGTTTTAGATCCTGCTGGCCTGAATATTAAAAAGTATATTGAATAAAGGATGGATATTGCTATAAATAATATGGCTGCAGGGGATTGAAACCTGTTTATGTGGTTTAGGTCAAAGTTTTCCCTGAAAAAGCTGTTTACGGCTGAATCTATGGGAAATAAGCTCCTGCGGTTAAATGAAATATTTTCTACTTCTACTTTTATGTTATCTACCTGGGGCAGTAAAATTTCTGCTCTTTCTACCTGTCCTGTTTTTTGCCAGTAAGGGTTTTCCCCTATGGGGACATAGTAGTTGTGGGCAGTGTTATCTATAAAGATATCAAATTTCTGGATGTGGAGTGGTTCCCCGCTGTCCCAGATAATAGAGGCTGTGCCCTTTGGAAAATCTATGCTTCTGGGGTTGGCGGCCTTTATGCTTATCACAAAGTAGTCTGCAAGTGTTGGCCTGGTCCCCCGGGGGAAAGTAATCTCTGTGGTAGCAGAATTTGCCATGTTTTTATAAAAGAGAGGGCACAGAAAAGCAATGAGGATGGCACAAAGCGCTATTGATAATATAATAAAGGCAATTCTTTTCGTTTTTTGCTGCATTGGCAGTTACAGGTTTAATTTTTTAATTAAATATTCTATTCCTTGTTCAAAACCAATAGGGGAATACCCGAAATCTTTTCTGGCATCATCATAGGGGTAAGTTTTATCGTATTTCAGCCTTTCTATCTGCCCGGTATTTAGCCTGGGTTTTGGGGAAAGCTTTGAATATATGTTTACAAAAAATTTAGATAGCCCCATGGGCATCTTCCTTACCTTAAAATTTATGCCTGTTTTTTCTTTTACTATATCCAGCATCCTATTATAGCTTAGGGGCTCTTTTCCGGGGAGCTCATATGTTCTGCTGAAAGTTTTTTTATTTTTTACAATACTTGCCACTGCTTTGGCCACGTCTTCAATATATACAGGTTGTATGAGGTTTTCCCCGCTTCCAAAGACATAGAAGTAATTGTTCTTTTTGATGAAGGCAAGCATTTTTGAGAAATTTGTGTCATCCGGGACTCCGTATATCATGGTGGGCCGGAGGATGGTAAAATCAAGATCTGATTTTTCAATTAAGTTTTCTGATTTTATCTTGGCTGCTTTTTCTTCTGTTTCCTGGGGACCCAGCACGGTGGTTGAACTTATAAAGATCAGCCTATCTAACCTTGCCCTTTTGGCTGCTCCCAGCAGGTTTTTAACATAATAGGTGTTTTTAAGGTCTGGCAGGTAAACTACAGCTTCAGCTTCCTTGATGCTGCTGAATATTGAATCTGAGCTGTTAAGATTGCCGGGGGTAATGTCTATGTCCTTTTGTATTTCTTTTAGCTTATCTGTGGTGCTTCCCGGCCTTACAAAGCACTTAACCTTGTATCCTGACTTCAGAAGCTTGGTTAAAACTTCTGGTCCTAAAAAAGTTGTCGCCCCTATTAAAACTATCATGGCTACTCCTGTCTTCAAATATATAGTTTAATATTGAATGTTTTTATAATAATATTAATACTATTAGTTGAAAGGTCAATTTTTTTGTTATATTTCCCTTGAAAATATTATATTATAAAAAGATAAAACCTAAAGTATTAATCTATGGATATTCTTTTATATATTAAATATTTCTTTTCCCTGGTTTCCCCGGTATTTGTAGGCTATATCCCTGTATATTACCTGCTTCTGCGAAGGAAGATCCTTGATTTGGAATACAAAAACCTCTCTGGAAAGTTTTTTATTACTTTCATCTCTTTTTATATAGGCTCCTTTATTATTTGCATACTAATGATGGTTTTAAGCATGTTTGGCTTTAACCTCGAGTTTGACTATGTGCTGGTTTTCGTACTTGTCTGCATATCCATTAGTGCTTATCTCTATTTTAGCAAGAAGTTCCGCTACCGGGAAAAGATAAGGCTTAAAAAAATGATTAAGGGCACTGTAACCATTGAGGATAATTTAAAAATTAAAAAAGGTAAGGTGATTAACGGCAGCAAGCCTAAAAAAATTTCCTTCCGCCTGGACAGGGGCAAGCTAGGGGATGTGCTGTTTGCCCTGGTTGCTGTCCTTATTTTTGCCAACTTTTTGGCGGTACTTTTTTTTACTTTCCTTTTTCCGGTAAGGTTTTGGGATGCGGTAGCCTGCTGGAGCCTTAAGGGCAAGGCATTTTTTATTGACAGCGATATTTTTACTTTTTTTACCCAGCATGATTACTGGTTTTCCCATCCCTCTTATCCATTGTATCTTAGCTTGCTTCAGACCTGGATATATACCTGGCTGGGCAAAGTTGATGAGAACCTGGTTAAAGTAATTTTTCCCCTGTTTTACCTGTCCCTGGTATTTATTTGTTATCATTTTTTCAGAAAAAAGATAAACAGGATCCTGTCCGTAATTTTGGTATTTGTTTTGTCTTCTATCCCCATTATTGTTGACCATGGCTATATTGAATATTCAAATCTGCTTTTTTCTGTAATACTGCTGCTGGCAGTTTACTTTTTATACCTTTGGAGGGCTAGAAGAAAGATTGGAAGTTATGTAATACTTTCCGGGGTATTTTTTGCCTTGCTTAGCTTTATAAGGGGGGAGGGCATACTGTTTCTGGCCTTGTTTTTTGCCCTGGGCATTATATTTTTATTCATGGACCTTTTCAGGCTAAAACACTACAAGGCCACCATTATCAATTTTTTTGCTTCTGTTATTTTAACATTTTTGCTAATCATTCCCTGGTACTTGCTTAAGTTTGGCTTGGGTATTCCTGCCTTGCCTATTGAATGGTCAAGCTTTATAGCTGGCGGGGGAGATATTGTGGGAAGTTTTAACTCTTTTAGGGCTGCCTCGGCGCTGGTAAAGGAATTTATCTTCTCTGCTTATGATTCCCCCAGGGCATTTCTGGGGTCTTTTTACGGGCCGGCCTGGATAATTTTATTTATACTGTTTTTTGTAAATATTAAGAGGCTGTTTTCACGGAATAACTGGATACCTTTTATATTTATATTATTTGGCATGTTAACTGTTTTTGTATCTATAGGATTTGTAAGTGATTTTGAGGGATCCATAGACAGGTACCTGCTGCATTTCTTTCCTTTAACCTACCTGTGGATACTGTCCAATCTTCCTAATTCAAAAAAGCTTGAGTAAATATTATTTTGTGCTAATATTTATAACTTGTTTTAGTTGATTTAAAGGTTGATTAAAATAAAATGCTTATATATATAATAATTGGAATCCTGGTGGCTGGAATTGGCGTGGCCTTCTATTTTTATGCTTTCCGCTTTGAGCCTTCTAATTTTAAGCTTTCGGAGGTAGACATATTCTTAAGGCAGCTGGGCAAGAAAGCCAAAGACAAAAAAGATAGGCCATTTTTAACCATATTGCATCTTTCAGATTTCCATTTAAGGGAAAACATAAAAGGTAAAAAACTATTTAAGTTTGTGCAGGGCTTAAAAGACCTTGAGCCTGATCTGCTGTTTCTAACTGGGGACCTGATTGAAAAGGATGAAAATATCCCTTACCTTATTGAAATGCTGGAGCCGCTTAAAGCCAGGTACGGAAAGTATGCTGTTTTTGGGGTGCATGACTATTACAATAAGTCTGCCGGTGAATTTTTGAAGAACATGGTTAAAAGGAAGAGAAAATACAGGAGGAAAAACGATACGGCTCGCCTCACATCAGAACTGGGCAGCCTTGGAATTAAAGTACTTAGAAATGAGAAGGTAGTCCTGGAAAATAATGGCAGCGATATCAAGGAGATAGAGATAATTGGAATTGACGATCCGGTTATAGAGAGAAATAATGTGGGGCTGGCTCTGGGAAACAATAGTTCAAAACCAATGACAGTAGAAGAGAAGGACAGGATTTACCGTGAAAAGCAGGCAGAGATTTTTAAAATGGATGACAAGGATTTCCATCTTCTAAACAGGGAGGCAAAGCTCAGGCTGGCCATGGTGCATACTCCTGATGCCAATACGATTATAAGGTTGGCAGAAGAAGATACAGATTTAATATTTAGCGGCCATACCCACGGGGGCCAGATGAGGCTGCCCTATGTGGGGGCAATCCTTACCGGGTGCAGGCTGAAGGCCAGGTTTGCTTCGGGTCTGTTTTATTTTAAAAAGTTTGTATTGTATGTAACCCGGGGCTTAAGCGAGGGAAGATATTCGCAGTTTAGATTTTACTGCCAGCCCGAAGCTTCCATGATAAGAATTTATGAGAAATAATTGTTTGAAAACATAAATAATTTTTATATAATATTATCCAATTTTAACTGACTTTTGAGTATATGGGAAAATTAATAGTGTCATTTATAGCATTAATAGTTTTATTTTCTTCTACCATCCTTCCTGCCTGCAGAAAATCTGAGGAACAGATCTCTGAAACAATAGTAGAAGAAGTAGAAAAAATAGAAGAGGAAACCGAAACCTTCACTGAAGAAGAAATAACAGAAGAAGAGGCCGAAGAAGAAGTGCCCCAGGATATACAAAAACTAATAGATGGGGCAGACAGCTATTATGGGGACGGCGAATATGCTGAAGCTTCCAAAGCTTACCGGGATGGTGTGTTGGCAGTAGAGGGTTCGGATTTATCTGAAGAGAAAAAAGATGAGCTGCTTGGGTATCTTAACAGCAGGTATGAAGAAACTAAAGAGATTGTAGATACCGCAAGGATGCACCATGGAAATGCAATGCAGCTGCAATATGAAAAAAGATTTGAAGAAGCCAAGCAGGAGCTGGAGATGGCACTGGAGATTTACCCTAAATACCAGCCTGCAATTGATGCACTGGAAACTCTTCAGGCTATGGAAGATTTAAATTAATTATTGCCATTTTCTTGCCTGGCACTTCCAGGCTACTACACTTTAAAAGGAAGACAAGTTTAGAAAAACAAGTTTTTTAAAAAAGGTCATGGTTTTAAAAAGACCTACAAAAAAGTTTTAAAACCCTTCAATAATATGACTTTAACTTAAAGTTATAGTAATATTTTCACAAATGGTATCTAAAAAAAGATCAACTAAAAAAAGAGGTTGTCTTACCCCCATGGTTAGGTTTACCTTTCTCTTCCTTATAATCTTTGGCATTGGTTTTTTTATCTTCTATTCAATAGATAACCCTGATTTTCTGCCAAATTTAAAATCCAGTTTTTCACCGGAAAAAGCAAGCAGTGCTGCTGAAAATGAAAAAACAATGATGCAATTATCAGCAGAAAATGATACGAAAGTCCAGTCTGAATCCAGTAATGAAGACAGTGGTTTTTTAGAA
>JBNJCV010000035.1:0-17046 GCA_051744245.1 Actinomycetota bacterium
TAAGATAGAAGCTATTTTGTCTCTAGATAAAGAATTTTCAGATACTTTTTTAAATGAGGAGATGTTACAATTTGGAAAACTTTTTAAATAAAGTAATTCGCACAATTGCATTATTAGGATTGTATATTATAGAATATTAACATCTGATACTTAAATTTTAAGGAAAATTATGTTTAAGAATAAATTATGGCTACTTTTTTTTATCTTGTTTCTCATATTGGCATTGGCCAGCCTGTTTTCCTGCCGTTTAATAGAAACAGGAGAGGAAATTAGCGAGGAAAAAACTGTGGAAGAAAATGAAGATGTAACTGAAACAGAAGTAATAATAGAAAGTGAAAAGCAGCTTGATATAGAAATATGGGATTACATGGGAGCAAAAGAAAGGATTGCCCTCATGGATTCAATTGAAAAATTCAATAATCTTAATCCTGATCTTAATCTTGAGGCAAGACATATTAGAAGTGAGCAAGAGCTAATTGACCAGTATAAGGCGGCAAGCCTTGCTGGCTCAGGTCCGGAAATTGTTTTAATAAATATGGTAAACATGCATGATTTAGCAGAAGCCAATGTAACAAAGGATATAGACTTCTTGGATTATGAAAACTTTATAGGTGGAATGGAAGAAGTTTCATCATATAATGAAAACTATTATATAATACCTTTCAGGGCTACTGACTTTTTAGTTTTTTTCTATAACAGAAACCATGTCAATAATGCGCCTGAAGATTTTGAGGAAGTAGTAGAATATTGCATTGAAAACAACAATGCAGAAGAGCAAACCTATGGTTTCATATTAAACGGGACTGAACCAGACTGGGTAATTCCTTTCTTGGGGGGATATTCTGGCTGGATAGTTGATTATAATAATTACGCAATTTCACTAGACACCAGCTCTATGGAAAAAACCCTGAATTTTTTGGATTACCTTTATAACAGTGAAGATAATATCATGCCATCTGACTTAAGCTATGAAGAGATTAATTCAATGTTTAAAAACGGAAACCTGCATATGGTAATAAATAGTATACAGGTAATAGAAGAATATAAGGAAGAAAATATATATTTTAACACTTCAGTAATACCAGAAGTTTACGAGGGAAGTAAAAACCCAACCCCCATAATAGAAGGCATGGGGTTTATGGTTAATGCAAATTGTTTTGGCCAGGAATTAGAAGCTTCAAAAAACTTTATCAATTTTATGCTTTCAGAAGATATCCAGCTGGAATGGAATAAGAATACAGCAACTTTTCCTGTAAACAAAAATATTTCCGAAAATGAAGAATTTCAGAACAGTACCATTTTATATAATGCTTTTGAGCAGGCCAAGTTATGCAGGGGGGATTTACCGGAAGAAGTTCTTAGGGCTATAAGGGACTCACTCCGGATTAATGTTGAAAAGTTTCTAGAAGGAGATTTGGGAATAGAGGATGCTGTCCAAAAGATAGAAGAAGATGCAATAAGGCTTAGATCAGGAACCATCACAATAGAAGAATTAAGGGAGGAATCTTTACAATAGACAGGAGGACACATGAAAAACTATGATGATGAAAGCAGCGGATTGAAATCCTTTTTTATAAAGGGAATTATAATAATAGCAGTTGCTATTATTTTCTTAATTATTGGCGGGATGTTTACTTTGGGAATAATATCTGTATCCACTAATATTTCGCCAAAAGATTTACTCCAAGGAAAGATAACAAGCGAGGAAACAGCTAAAGCAGCGGAGGAGAAGGAGAAAGAGGTAAAACCAACCCCGGAAGAAGCAGAAGATAAATTGCCCGGACTTACAGAAGAAAAAGTAGGCGATGTTCCTTCACTTAAAGCTTTTGATGAGGCAGTTAGCCAAATTGCTAAAAAAGTTACCCCATCTGTGGTAAATATCAGGGTAAAAGTAAAACAGGAAGATATATTTGGAAACCAATTTTACTCTGAAGGCGTAGGCTCCGGGGTAATTTATACAGATGACGGCTATATAATTACTAATAACCATGTAGCAGGCCAGGCTGAAGAATTGCTGGTTCAACTATCAGACGGTTCAGAATATGATGCTGAGCTTGTGGGAGTGGATGCAAACACAGATGTGGCAGTTATAAAGATTGATGCCCAAAATCTTCCGGAAGCGGAATTTACTTCCATTAAAAATGTTGATGTGGGGAATACAGCTATTGCAATTGGGAGTCCTTTCGGACTTGAACAGACTGTTACCCTGGGAGTGGTTAGCGCCAAGGGAAGGGATATAGATCTAGCCACAGATACATTACCCATGGTAGATTTATTGCAAACCGATGCGGCCATTAACCAGGGAAACAGCGGAGGGCCTCTGGTTAATTCAGCTGGGCAAGTAATAGGCATAAATACAATGATACTGTCCCCATCTGGCACAAGTTCTGGCATAGGTTTTGCTATCCCCAGCAATACTGCAATAAACATTACCAAACAAATTATAAAATATGGGGAAGCCAGGATACCTTTTATGGGAATAGAGATGGGAAACAACCCTACAGAGGTTCTGGGAGTTTATATCAATAGTGTAATGGATGGTTACCCAGCAGAAGAAGCTGGAATAAAAAGCGGGGATATTATTACAAAATTTGACGGGGTCAGGATTAAAACTCCTTATGAATTGCTTGCACAAATCCTAAGGCATAATGTCGGAGATATGGTAGATCTAGAGGTATATAGAAATGGGGAATATATAAATATAGAATTGGAATTGGTAAAGGCACCTGAAGGGCAATAGGTTGAAAGAAAATAAAAAAAAGGGAAAAGATAACGACAAGATACTAGTTAAAAAAACTCAGGAAGGCGATAGGGCTTCTTTTGAAAAACTAGTTAAAAAATATTCCAATTATGTATACACTACTGCTTTTTTTATGCTCAGGAATTCACATGATGCAGAAGATATAAGCCAGGAAGTGTTTGTAAAAGTTTATCTTTCAATAAAAGGCTTCAGAGGTCTTTCAAGCTTTAAAACCTGGCTTAGAAAGCTAACTGTTAATACCTGTATTGATAAAATTAGGCTAAAATCTAAAACAAAAGGCAAAAAATTTAGTCTAGATAAGATGACAGAAGATTATGAGGTTGTCTTTGAAAGGTATGCAAAGGGTATAGAGAAAGATTACTTTACCACAGAAAAGGTAAAGGAAGTCCTGGAAATAATAGTAGACCTTGATGAAAATTACCGTATTCCTTTAATACTAAGAGATCTCCAGGACTATAGCTATAGGGAAATAGCTAAATTGACTAAAAAGCCGATAGGCACAGTAAAAACTAATATTTACAGGGCCAGAAAAATAATAAAGGAAAAATTACAATAATATTGGAGTCAATATGGATAGAGTTAACAAATACATAAAACTGGCTAAAAATATTTTAATAAAACCGGTAGATGAGGATGTCCAAGATAAAATAATTGATAGGATTTCCAATATTGATGAGTCAGATAAAGTTTTGTTAGATGAAGAATTTCTGGAGTATTTAAGGAAGAATAATTCCAGGCTTTATTTGATGGCAGAAAAGATAAAGAATAATCCTCTCCAATTTACCCTTGTTCTGATTTTCTTTTTGTTTTTAATGTTTTTACTGGGAAATGCAGTAAAGAAATTTAGTTTATCTTCTCCTGAAGATAAAAGCCAAGAAAAATAGGATTAATATAATAATCCAGAACCATGGATTTGTAAGCAGCTCCCTTATGGGCTCATAAGTTATGTCTTTAAACCAGTTCTGGAGCAAGCCTTCCAGCCACAGGTAAAATTTATTAAAAAGCCTTTCTATATTCTCTGCTGAAAAAAAATTCTTAATTAAATCCATGTAAAATATTTAAATTAATTGTAAAAATTTTTTAAGCTTTGTTATAAAATATTATTATAATTTTTATCAAATTTGAAGGATGAAATCTAGAAAGGCGGGTGGCTATTGAGTTACTTTAAGCTCAAAGAAAGAAATACCAACATCAGGACTGAAATTATTGCAGGGATTACTACGTTTATGACCATGGCATACATAATTTTCGTCAATCCTGCAATACTCTCTTCAGGAGGAGAAACTGGTGTTTCCTTCGAAGCTGTAGTTGTGGCTACTTGTTTGGGCGCCGGTATCATGAGTATGGCAATGGGCCTTTTTACTAATACTCCATTTGCTCTTGCTTCAGGAATGGGAATAAATGCAGTAGTAGTATTTACCATCATTTTTGGTTTGGGCTTAAGCTACCAACAGGCTATGGGTATTATTGTAATTGAAGGTATCCTGGTAACCATAATGGTTCTAACTGGGATAAGAAGGATGATAATGGATGCCATACCCATGGATTTAAAGTTAGCTATAGGGGTTGGAATTGGCCTGTTTATAGCATTTATAGGCTCCCAGCAAGCTGGATTTGTAGATCCTGATCCAGCAACCCTGGTTAAGCTTGGCGATTTTACTGCTGATTATACCTTGCTTGCTACCTTTGGGCTGGTACTTACCGCAGTGCTGGTTGCATTCAGGATTAGGGGCGGCATACTGCTGGGAATTCTTGGCACCACTGTAGTGGGAATGATATTTAGGGTGGTACCGCTGCCGGACCAAATATTCAGGATACCTACCAGGGAAAGTTTTTCAACCTTTTTTAATGCAGACCTGGTGGGGGCAGTTTGGAGTAATGGAATGCTAAATATTGCTGCGCTGGTGATGATTTTTGCCTTGTTTATGACTGACTTTTTTGACACCATGGGTACAGTTATCGGTGTGGGTGGAGAAGCAGGGCTGTTGGATAAAAAGGGAAATTTAACTAACTTAAAGAAAGTCCTGGTGGTAGATTCATTAGCTGCAGTTGTGGGAGGATTGTTTGGGGCAAGCTCAATAACCACTTATATTGAAAGTGCTTCCGGGGTATCTGATGGTGGAAGGACTGGAATTATGCCCACGGTTACTGGATTCCTGTTTTTAATATCCATATTTTTTGCCCCACTTATTGCAGTAGTAGGTGGAGGCATAGAAGTAAACGGGGCTTTCAAATACCCGGTAACTGCACCTGCTTTAATTGTGGTTGGGTTTTTAATGATGCAAGTAATCTCGAGGATCGATTTTAAGAATTTTGAAGTAGGGATACCTGCATTCTTGACCATAATTATTATGCCCTTTACCTATAGTATTTCATATGGGATCGGCTTTGGTTTTATAAGCTATACCTTGATAAAGTTATTCCGGGGCAAATTTAAGGATCTTCATCCTTTGATGATTATAGTTAGCATCTTATTCGCAGTTGCTTTTATTGCGGAAGGCATTGCAAAAGGTGTTGCTGGAAGTTAATCTGTTTAGAAATTAAATATTTTAGGGCAAGGTTTTACCTTGCCCTATTTGCATAACCATGAAAGATATAAAAGCAGCCATATTTGATATAGGGAATGTGATAATAAGTTTTGACCACATGATTTCCTGCAAAAAATTAGCCAGGATTTCAGGCCTCAGCCCTGCCCAGGTTTATGACTTAATATTCGGAAACTCCCTGGTGGATGAATTTGAAAGGGGAAAGATCAGGCCTGAAGATTTTTATAAAAAAATATGTGAAAGGCTGAATATAAATATAAGCTTTGGGGAGTTCTATAACATGTGGGGAGATATTTTTTACCTTAATAAGGGCATGGATAGCATAATTTCTGGTTTAAAAAAACAAGTGAAAATATTTGCCATGTCCAATACTGACCCCTTGCATATTAAATTTTTTAAAAACAAATTTGACGTATTTAAAAACATAGAAAAATTTTTCCTCTCTTTTGAGATAGGCTCTAAGAAGCCAGAAAAAAAAATATATCAGGAAGCACTGAGCTATGTAAAATTTCCTGCAAAAAAAGTGCTGTTAGTTGATGACTTGAAGAAGAATGTGGATGCCTTTAAAAAAATGGGGGGCAATGGGATAATATTTAAAGGCGCAATCAGTTTAAGTGATGAGCTGGAAAAGTATAATTTAAAAATATAGCATGGAGATAAGTGAGCTAAAAAAAGGCCAAAAAGCTTCGGTTATTGTTTCTGTGATAATACTTCTGCTGGCTCTCTCCAAAGGCATAGCAGGGTATCTCTCAGATAGCTCGGCCTTAATCGGGGATGCAATACATAGCGGAGTCGATTTGGTAGTAATGTTTGCTTCCTGGGTGGGGTTAAAAATTTCACAAAGGGAGCCTACCGAAAGGTTTCCATACGGATTCTATAAAGCTGAATCCCTGGCTACGCTTTTCATATCACTTTTTATACTCTATGCTTCCTATGAGTTAATAAGGGAAGGGTATTCCAGGCTATTTACCATTTCAAGGATAAATATGCCAGTTTTAGCTCTGGCGGTAGTATTTTGTGCTGCAGTTACAACTGTTTTTACCTCCAGATACCTGGCTAAAATTGGAAGAAAAATAAATGCAGAGTCCCTTATGGTTGCCTCCAGGGAACAGCTGGTAGATGCCTTTACCTCGGCGGGAGTATTTGTAGCAGTGCTTTTAAGCTATTTTCAGATAAGGTATGTGGAAGGGATAGCCACTATTGTTATTGCCCTGTTAATTTTGCGGATTGGCATAATCTCGGCCAGGGATGCTATTTTCTCATTAATGGATGTAAGTCCCAGCAAGGATGTAGAAAGAAAAGTTGAGGAGATTATAAAAGAGGACCAGGCCATAGATAATTTTTCCAACCTAAAATTAAGGCGGTCCGGTCCCTATGTATTTGGGGAAGTAAATGTAGAGGTTAAAAAATTCATAAATGTAGACAAAGCCCATGTAATAATAGATAAGCTAGAAAAAAAGATTAAAGAAATAAAGGCAGTTGATTCATTTGTGGTACATGTGGAACCTTATAAAAGCAAGGATTTTAAAATAGTTATACCAGTTATGGAGGATGAGGGGCTTAAATCCAAAATAATGGAACATTTTGGTAGGGCAAAGTACTTCCTTTTCTGCAATATAAAGGGAGAAGAGATAAAAAAATATTATATAAAGGAAAATGAATATAAGGATAAAGATATAAGGGCTGGGTTGGCAGCGGCCCATTTCATTAAGGAAGAAAATGCTAATATCCTTATAACCCGAGAGATAGGAGAGATTTCATTCCATACCCTAAGGGACAGCCTGGTAGATGTTTATATTACTGAAGATAAAGCAGCAGAAGATATTATAAAAAAATTCAGCCAAGGTAAGCTAAAAAGATTAGGTAGCCCCACTAAAGAAAAAGATTAGTCTACATATATTTGTTTAGGGTTTTTGTTTAATATTTTTTCTGCAAATTCTACAGCTTCCCCAAAATTAAAGTAACCATCCCTAATCCTATTATAAAGGACAACTGATATTGCTGACCTGGCATTCTTTTGGGCTCCATATGCTCCTTCTACAAACATGTAATCTCCGCCGAACCCAAATATCTTGTTTGACGGGAGAATCTCTATAATCGAATCTAGGATATTTGAGTACAGTTTTGTAGAAACCTCGGCCAGCCAGCACAGGTTGAAATAGCAATTGGGATACATTTTAATCATTGCAATAAGCTTTCCGGTGTATGGGTAGCCGGCATGGAAGATATCAAATCTGGTATCCCTGTATTTAGTAACCAGAGGAGCTAGATATGAAGGATCAGAGTTTCTTATGTCATTTAAGTTGCTTTCTATTAAGCCTGTATGTACCTGTACAGGCAGGTTAAATTCTATGGCTTTTTTTATGCAGTAATGTACCATGTAATCCTGGAAAGGCTTAATATCGGAAAAAGAGAGGGTATCCTGGCTGCTGGTAGATTTGTTTAGCTTAAATACTTTAAGAAAGCTTTCTTCTGCCTCCCGGTAACTTGTATCCTCAAAAAATATATCCCTGCTGTAGGCAAGCCCTATTTTTATTCCATAAATATTTCTTTCCTCAATTATCTTATCTATAAGCATTATCACATCTTCTAAGCCATATATGCTGCAGCCATATTTTTCTTCAACCCAGCTTAAGCTCTGCAGGGAATTTGTTTCTAAAATTCTATCCGGCCTGAAAACGGGAAGAAAATAATCTGCGTCGGGTTCTGTTTGCAGTATATCCTGTTTATCTAGAACCTCAAGATCGTTTAGGATATATCCTATATTTGATTTATCTTTTAGAATTTTTTCATAGAAACCCGTCTTTTTGTTTTTTTGCATAAGCTGGGTAACCTTATGAACGGACTCTAGATCAATTGCTTCTATATTATAGATATCTTTTAGGGCGCAAATTATAGTCCTAGCATAAGTGGTGTTTTTAATATTATCCCAATGGGGCCAGAATAATTCCCATTTTTTTTCAAGGCTGATTGAGGGATCCTGTAGTTTTGCAAAATCTTTTTCTGCCAGTCCCGAGCTAACCAAGTCTGTAGAGGCATAATGCTTAAACAGGTGGAAGAAGTCTATGCTTTTATTACGCCTTTCTGTTTCATACATCAGGTGTTCATGAGTGTCAAAGATTTCTATTGAATCTATATTATCCTGGATTTCTTTGAATAATTTTTTGTCTTCCAATGGCTCTCCTTAATTGGTATTACCAGTTAATTCTAAGTAATAAAAAAATAAAAGTAAAAAAAAATAAAAAAATAACTTATAATTTTTAACAAAACAAAGCAAAGGAGGGTTAATGTCAAAAATAACAAATGAAGAATTAAAGGAAGGTAAAAAGCAGTTAGAGGGCATACTTATATTATGCTGGGTTTTGGCCATTATTCTAGGCTTGAGCCTGGTTACGTCCTGGTCTGACCCTTTGGAGGTTATACGTGCAGACATGTGGAGGGGGGACTTTGGCATAAGGAGTTTCGTTTGGTTTTTTGCGGGTATTGCATCCATTCCTTTTAAGGCCATTTATTCACTTATTGCACCTGCCCTCTATATTGTGGAGCTTGTGGGCATATACCAGAGAAAGGCCTTTGCTGTGCCCCTGGGAAGGGCAGTTTTAGTGGTAACCATGGTTTTTTTATTTCCAATAGGAACTATAATAGGGGCAATACTATGGAAGAGGTTTAACCACCCGTCGGCAAAAAAATATCTAAATTATGAGGAGTAAACATGGAGAAGGAAGAAAAATACAAGAAAGCTAAAAAAAGAGTTGAAGAGATCAAAGGTTTTTTCAGCCACCTTTTTTCATATATTGGTGTAAATATTATTTTAATTGTTGTAAACCTGGTAACTAATCCGGATAACCTTTGGTTTTACTGGGTAACTTTGTTTTGGGGGATAGGTGTATTCTGGCATGCTATGGGTGTATTTGTTTTTGAGAGAATTACCGGCAAGAAGTGGGAACAGAAAAAAATTAAGGAAATTATGAAAAAAATGGATGGCTAAATTCGTTGTTATGGGTGAAGAAAATGTTATAAATAGGGCAGAATGGCCCCAAACTATAAACTCTATAAAAGATGGTTTACTTGAAATAGGACTAGAAGAAGGAATGACAGTATTAGTTCATTCTTCGCTAAGCTCAATGGGTTGGGTATGCGGCGGAGCCGTAGCTGTAATATGTGCCCTTCAGTCAGTATTGAGTAAATCAGGAACCCTGGTTATGCCTGTGCACTCAGGGCACCTTTCAGACCCTAAATACTGGACAAGCCCTCCTGTGCCTGAAAAATGGTGGCCAACTATAAGGGAGACCATGCCTCCCTTCTATGAGGATATTACCCCCTCTATGGGGATGGGGGAGATTGCAGAATGTTTCAGGAAAACAAGGGGAGCTTTAAGGAGCGGCCATCCTCATTTTTCGTTTTGTGCATGGGGAAAGTATGCCCGTAAAACCGTAGGCAGGCATAGCCTTGAATTTGGATTGGGGGAGGCTTCTCCTTTATCTACTATATATAGATTAGGCGGGCATGTTCTGCTTTTGGGTGTAAGCCATATAAGCAATACTTCCCTGCATCTGGCAGAATACAGGGCAGATTACCCGGATAAGAAGAAAAAGGTAAGGTCTGCGCCCATAGTTATTAAGGGGAAGAGAATCTGGGCTGATTTTGAGGATATAGACCTACGCTGTGATGATTTTGAAGATATCGGTAAAGAATTCAAGTGCCATTCAGAAACATTAAGGGAAGCAAAAATAGGCCTAGCTCAGTCCCATTTTTTTTCACAAAAGGAATTAGTTGATTTTGCAGTCAATTGGATGGAAGAAAACAGGTAATAACATGATGAATAAAATATTACAGGTAATGGTGGGCTCTTATGCCCATGGCCTGGCAAAAGAAGAAAGCGATATTGATTACAGGGGAGTTTTTGTGGAAAACACAAGGCAACTGTTAAAGCTTAACCCAGAAAAAAAAGATACAATTTGGAATGAAGGAGAAAGGGATTCTACCTTTTATGAAGTTGCTAAGTTTCTGCTGATGGCTGTAAAGGGGGTTCCCACGATTTTGGAAGTTTTCCTGGCTCCGGTGGTTTTCCAGGATGACTATGGAAAGAGATTGAGGGAACTATTCCCATATGTATGGAATTCTAAAAATGTTAGGGATTCTTTTATCAATTACAGCAAAAACCAGAGGAAAAAATTTTTAGAGGACAAGGGAGGTAGAAGAAATAAGTATGGTGTTAATTACTTGAGGGCTTTATATAATGGGTTTGAGCTTTTGGATTCAGGTAAGAATTTTTCAATTAATTTAGAAGACTCACCTATATTTAAAAAATTAAAAAGAATAAGGGAGGGCAACTACAGGATAGGAGAAGTAATAGATGAAGCTCTTTACTGGGAAAATGAGCTGAAGCAAGCTTATGCCAGGAATCCAGGAAAGGAAAGCGATATGGAAAATATTGAAAATTTTTTATTTGAAATCAGGAAGGCTTATTGGTGAAAAGAAAAGCAATAATTTGTGATATAGACAACACCCTTTCCATCAGGGGCAAAAGAGGTATTTATGATTTTAAAAAAGTGGAAGTAGATAAGCCCAATAAGCCTGTGGCCAAAATAGTGGAGCTTTTCTATAAAAACGGATTTAAAATTATCCTGGTTTCGGGGAGGGAGGAAAAATACAGCAAAGAAACCATCAGGTGGCTGGAGGAGAATGCTATCCCTTATAATAATATTTATTTCAGGAAGCAGGGAGATACCAGGCAGGACAAAATGGTAAAAAAGGAGATATATGAAAAATATATAAAACAAACAGCAGAAGTGCTATTTGTTTTAGAGGACAGGAACCGGGTGGTGGATATGTGGAGAAAGGATTTAAATTTAACCTGCCTGCAGGTTGGTTACGGAAATTATTGAAGTTTAGGGCAGGTCTTTCTTTACCAGTAACTTCTTGGCAATTTCTTCATCCTTTTCTTCTACTGACAAGGTAACCCCATTGGCAATTTGCTGTGAAGGATACATTTGCCCCGCATCATCTGAAAATATAAAGGATTCTATTCCGTTTCCCTTCAAATAGCTTTTAGCTAGTTCAGCTTCAAGCCTGGAATTAAATATTTTAACTGTTTTTTTCATATTACCATTATAAGGGAAAATTAAAATTTTTAAACTAGGCTAAATGTTATATCATTAGGAAACAAATGTATAAATAAATTTGGAGGTGTCCCTAAGTGGAATTTGAAGGCTTTAGCAGTGACGATTTTTGCTTTTTCATAGATATGCCAAAAAGCTACAAGAGGAAAATCAGGAAAAAAATCGAAAATTTTGGCAATATTGTGTACAAGGATTTAAGCAGCTACATCCAGGATTCATACAAGGTTCACAAAAGCAATGCACTAAAGGATGGGATTAAAAAGGCATGGTATAGCATAGGGAAAGCATACCAGGACAGAAGTCAATTCCAGTTATGTGGAATGACAATCTATATCCAGGTAAACCAGCTGGGGTTTAATTCTATTGCCAGGGGCGGCTCCTTTAGGGACAACAAGCCTATAGGGATGTTATATTATAAAATTTCCAGGGACCCGGAATCTTTTATGCAGTTGCTCCGCTCTTATGGAAAAAATTATTTTTTAAAGTTTTTTAGAAGAAAACCCTTGAGGGGGGACCAGATAAGGCCAGGACTGGAGAAATGGGAAACATTTTTAGAGATCAGGCTGGATAAAATTAATTTTGATTTTATAGAATACATATTGGCGGTATTGGAGCAAAACAAGTTGCCTGGAATACAAATTTGTACTGGGATAGAGCCAAGCCAGGATATACTGGCAAATCCTGAAAAATTGGTTAAGAAGTCAGTAGCTATATTAGAAAAACTCCATAAGTTCCTGGATTTTATGGAAGCTTAGAAGTTGAATTTTTTTGCAAGCTTTTTATAAATTTTAGACTTTGGCTTCATGGATAATGCTATCTTTATATGTCCCCTGGCTCTGGCAATGTTTCCTTCTTTTGCCAAGCATAAAGACAAGCCGTAATGGGCAAAATCATTAGCCGCGTCTATGTCTACAGCTTTTTTAAAATTTTTTTTGGCAGAGGCGTAAAAGCCACAATTATAATAAGCTCTGCCCAAAGCCTCCCTTATAGAACCTTTATTAGGCTCACAGGATTTAGCTTTTTCCAGATGCATTATAGCCTTTAGGAAATCTTTTTTCCTAGATAATTTTTTACCTTTTCTATAATGATAATAAGCGTTAGTCATTTTTAGTTTGATAGTAAAATGTTACTTTTATAAAATAGCAAAAATAAATTATATTTAAAAGGCTATGAAAATAAAATATTTATTGGCGGCAGTATCTATATTATGCATGTATGCACTTGGTTGCAGCAGATACCTGGATGTCCCTGAGGGTGAGTGGAAACTAACAAGCTCAGAGCATTTCAATTACCATTACCAGGCAAATTCTAAATTAAGCCCGGAGGATTTAAGCGGGGCCATAGAAAGGCTGGAGTGGTTCTGGGATTTTGCGGCCGGGGTTTGGGATTATGACAGTAAAAAAATTGATTATTATTATTTTTTATCCAGGGAAGATGTAAAAAAACTGACTGGCCGGGACATGAATGCCAAGGCCATAGTGGAAAAAGACATTGTTTTAAGCATTTTTGCCTCAGATACCCATGAAGTATCCCACCTGTTTACAACTCCTGCCGGATCTTCTTTAGACATTGCTAATTTCTGGATGGAAGGCATAGCCATGTATTATACCTGGCCTAAATTATATTATCCACCAGGCGAAGCCCGCTTATATGCAGAGCCATTGGGCGCCTGGCATGGCCATTCAGTCCACTACTGGGCAAAAGAGCTGCTGGTAGAAGGCAATTTGCCCGATTTAGAGCCTCTAATCTATGGTAACCGTCATTTTGATTCACTGGATGCTAATACCGGCTATCCCGTGGCAGGGTCATTTGTAACCTATCTTCTAGGCAGGGGGCATTCCGATTTAGGGATGGTGGAAAAATACATGGTATTTATGGATTCTGCAAATAAGGCAAATTCAAAAGAGGAAGTAAAACTGGTCTTTTCGGATGTGTTTGGAAAAAAATTTATCCAGGTTGAGAGGGGCTGGAAAGAATTTTTACTGGATTGGCAGGAAGAAAGCTTATATTAAATTTAAAAAATAATGCATAAGACATTTTAATTATAGTGATATCTAACGGAGATAATAAAACTAGCCAAGCCTTTAAAGATTTAGGAATAAAAAACCAGTCCTAACAGGAATAGGGAATGTAAAATAAATTTTAAATAAAAGACAACAATTTTGATATTTGACTACAAATTGTATATAATTGACTACAATATGTATAAAGGAATTGAATTATGTTAAATAAGCTTTTTTCTTCGAAAACAAGAGTTGAAGTCTTAAAACTGTTTTTATTAAATGCAGATGAAATTTTTTATCAGAGACAAATCTCTAAGCTTACTGCCCAGCCCATAAGAGGGGTACAGAGGGAGGTTGAAAAATTAAGCAAAATCGGGCTCATTGAAAGTTCGGTTCAGGGCAACAGGAATTACTATAAGTTAAACAAGGCTTGCCCTATAGCTCAGGATTTAAAAAATATTTTTTTAAAAACTGTAGGTGTTGCAAAAGTGCTAAAGGAAAGTTTAAGCAAAGAGAGAATCAAGTTTGCATTTATTTATGGCTCTTATGCAAAGGGGGAAGAAAGCTTTTTAAGTGATATTGACTTAATGGTTATAGGTGATATTCTATCCAAAGAGCTTTCAAGAATCCTTTCAGAACCCAAGCAGAAACTGAGAAGAGTAATCAATTACGCGGTCTTCCCATTAAATGAGTTTATAAAAAAAGCAAACCAAAAAGATCATTTTATAAATTCTATACTAAATGATAGCAAAATATATATCATAGGAAGCGAAGATGGACTTAGAGAGTTTATTAAACCAGGGCAGGTTAAGAAATCATAAAACTTCCAAGAAAGAAATCGGGAATCTACTAGCACTTGCAAGAAGGGATATAAAGGACTCAAAGGTTGAAGGACTTTCTTCAGACAGGAGATTCGCCTGTGCTTATAATGCTGTACTGCAGCTGGCTACAATTATGTTATACTGCTGAGGATATAGGCCAAAAGGATTAGGCCACCACTATACAGTGTTTCAGGCAATGAAGATAATAATGGGGGCCGATTATGATGCATTGGCTGATTATTTTGATTCTTGCCGGGCCAAAAGAAATATAACTGATTATGACTATGCAGGAGCAATCTCAGACACAGAAGCAATGGAGTTAATTGAAGAAGCAGAGGGGTTTTTAGGAATCACCCTGGATTGGATTAAAGAGAACTATAAGCATTTTAGTCAATTCTAAATCAATGGGATTAGAAGTACCGTCTATAATTTATAAAGTTTATTCAGAAAATAGAAATAAGGGTGATGTATAGCTCTTCTATCCTAAATTTTGTAGCATATAGAATGTTAATAATTATTTACCCCTTCATATTTTAAGGAATCCAGTATATCATTTTGTATGAATAAGAGGAATATATCATGATATATGATTTAGCGGTAATTGGGACAGGTCCAGCAGGGATAACTGCTTCAATATATGCAGCAAGGAAAAAATTAAAACTTTTAGTTATCACCCGGGAGCTTGGGGGCCAGGTAATCTACAACCTGTCAGTTGAAAACTACACCGGTTTCCAGGAAATTTCAGGGGCGGAGCTTGTGCAAAAGTTTAAAAACCACCTTGAAGAGTTCAAGTTTGAATATGTGGAAGAGGAAGCAAAATCTTTGCAAAAGGAAAAACATTTTATAACCCAGGCCGAAAAAAAATCTTTTGAGAGCAGGGCAGTTATAATTTCTACCGGTACCAAGCCCAAAGCGCTTAACATTAAAGGAGAGAAAGAATACAAAAACAAGGGGATAAGCTATTGCGCTACCTGTGATGCCCCCTTATTCTCTGGCAAAACCGTAGCGGTTATAGGAAGCGGAAACCATGCCCTTTACTCAGCTGTCCAGCTGCTGGAGATAGCAAAAAAATTATATGTACTGAGCCCCCAGGGAAAACTTAAGGGAAAGCAGGTTTTGGTTGACAAGGTAAAGGGAAACAAGAAAGCTGAAATAATAGAAGGGGCAGAAATACTTGAAATTACTGGCAAGCAATTGGTAAGCGGCCTGAAATATAAGGCCGGAGGAAAAACTGATAAAATAGATGTTCAGGGCATTTTTATAAATATCGGCTATGAGCCCCAGACAGGCTTTCTAGGTAGCCTGGTAGATTTAAACCACAATAAAGAAATAATTATAGACAGATTTAACAATACCAGCTTAAAGGGAGCTTTTGCTGCCGGCGACTGCACTAATTATCCTTACAAGCAAATTATTGTTGCAGCCGGGCAAGGGGCATCAGCTACCTTGAGCGCTTATCAATATTTATCTAACCAATAAGAATATGTATGATGTAATAACAGTTGGTTCAAATACAATAGACGCCTTTGCCTATACAGACAGATCTGAATCAATCTGCATAAAAACCATTGATGGAGAAGAATGCTACATCTCTTATCCCACGGGTTCAAAGCTCTTAATAGATGAATTACATTTTTCTACTGGCGGAGGGGGCACCAATACTGCGGCCACCTTTTCCAAGATGGGGCTTTCAGTAGGGTATGTGGGAAAAATTGGCTCAGATGATAACGGCAGGCGGGTGCTTCAAACATTAAAGGATTGGAAAATAGATTTTGTGGGCGCCATTAGTTCGGACACCCAGGAAAGGACTGGCTATTCCATAATCCTGGACAGTATCGAAAGAAGGAGGACCATACTTGCTTACAAAGGGGTAAACAATGACCTGGATTTTAGGGAAATTGATTCTCAGAAATTAGAGACAAAATGGTTTTACCTGTGCAGCATGGTTGGGAAATCCTTTAAAGCCCTTGAAGACATTGCTCTATTTGCAAGAAAAAAAAGGATTAATGTATTGTTTAACCCCAGCAATTACCAGGCTGAGAAAGGGGAAAAATACCTGGCAAAAATATTGAGGTCTACCAAAGTTTTGGTTTTAAATAAGGAAGAGGCTGCTCATCTAGTAGGCAAAGGAGAGCCAAAAGAAAAGCTAGTGAAGCTAAGGAAAACAGGTCCAAAAATAGTGATTATTACAGATGGCAAGAATCCTATCCACTGCGTCGATGAGAATCTCTACTATATTGTCTACCCCATGGATATAAAAGTGGTTGAAGCTACAGGGGCAGGGGACAGTTTTGGGTCAGGGTTCCTGGCTGCTTATATATTAACCGGCGAGGTGGGAACTTCCTTAAAGGTTGGATTGGCAAATTCACAATCAGTGCTTAAGTATAAAGGGGCTAAATCAAAGATACTTACATTTGATGAAGCAAAAGAATACATTTCAAAAAATGAGATAATCTTAAAAAAATCTAAAATATAAAAGGAGATTCATTGGAAGGCCAAAAATACAAGGAAGCTAAAAAAAGAGTAGAAGACATAAAGGGATTTTATGGGCATCTTTTTGCTTATATTGGTGTAAATATTACCTTGATAGCAATTAATTTGGTTACCAGCCCGGGCAGTCTGTGGTTCTACTGGGTTACCATATTTTGGGGCATAGGGCTGTTTTGGCATGCCATGGGGGTTTTTGTGTTTAATAAATTCCCCGGAAGGAAATGGGAAGACAAAAAAATCAAGGAAATTATGGAAGAAATGGATGAAGAATAGTCTAGCCAATAAATTTCTTATACCACTGCA
>JBNJCV010000036.1:0-16150 GCA_051744245.1 Actinomycetota bacterium
AGAGGTGGTAGCCCTAAAATACGGGCTTGTCTACTCATATTATGTGGACTGCCATTCAATATTTAGATTTGTTCAAGGAAGGGATAGTTTCTGGAGAAAGCACTATAAGACAACAGATGAGGCAGATCCCCAGTGGAAGCAGGTTTTAGATGATCTTAGAGTCAAGCTTGTATATGCTCTGTCCACGCAGGCAAAAGACAAAATGAGAGACCTTGTGGATGGCTTGCCGACAGGATTGTAAAAACCTGTGCAAGAGAAGGCATAGATAATATAATAGACGGCAACAAGGTCCTTGAGGCAGAAGCAGAAAGATATAATTATAAACAGGTTCATTCTATCACCAGTGAAGTTCCATACTACAGGCTTAAATGGCTTGCAGGTGAAGGCAAATCATTATTTAGAGAATTTAGAGTGCCTAAACCTTATTTGTCCACAAAAGATATATTTGCTCTAAGGGACAAAAGGACTGTAAACCAGTACAGAAAGATATCATTTAATAAGCTGGTAATAAATATTAGCGGGGTACCCATAAGAGATAAAGTCCACCTTCGTATCGTTCCTAACTTAATATCTGGAATGGCGGAAATCAGGTTCTGGTTCAAAGATGAGTTGGTTGGTACTTACCAGGTTAGAAATGAGGATTTGAATTTATCAAACCTTTAATAATAAAATTTAATATTACCATGGCAATTATGTAGGTTTGAAATGAATAAAATCATTTATAGTCAGTTTACTTTTAAGTTTTAAATGGTTCGCTTTTAAATTTTCCCCAACAGGGGTAGAATTTACCAAACTCTATTTGTTATAAAAAAGTAAATTAAAAAGTTATTAAAGTGAGTCTATAAGAAGGTTGGGGTTTTTACTTCCCCAACCTTCTTTACAACAATACATAGTTTCTACATCCCGCCACCTGAATCATCAGGTTCAGGTAGTGGCTCTTCTGGGAGTGGCTCCTCAGGGGGTTCAATATCTCCACACCCTGCAAAACTTAGCGTGAAGGCGAACATTAACACTATAATTGTCAATATCGCTACCCTTATCCATTTACTACTCACTTCTAATCACCCCTTATATATTGTTTTAAAAAAGTGAGCTCATTGAAAGTATAAGGGGGGGGGATTTATGAGTCAACCACTAAAATATTACCCCTAAAATATTACGCTGTTCAAATATTTATCAGCCTGAGCATATAGGAATGGTTGAAACTACAACAAACTAGCTATGCTGTATGAATATTATGCAGACTTCAATGTTCACTATGGGGTTATAGTACCTATTACCTATGAAATTTACCTTTCCATCGAGGAATTCTTATCTCTGCAGAGATAAGAATTGATATACTTTCATATTTCTTTATGCATCCTGGGGAAGGATGCTATACTCAGGCAAATAGAAAAAAATACTTCATAGACCAGTAAATAATTGCAAAAATAACTGACAAAACGTGAAAAAATTAATCTTCTTACATCAACTATGGAAGGGTAGCTAAAAAAGATATATGTTAAAAAAGGAGTTTTCCTGTATGACGAATTAAGAAATATCTTTATTAAGACAAAAGGACTCTTGGATATAATAGAAGATGAACTTGAAACAAAAGAAGAAATTGAGCTTCCTTTTATTTATAGCTCGTTTGCCAATAGTGATAAAACTCTTCAAAGCGATGTAGATTTGATGATTATTGGGAATATATCTGATATAAACATTAATAGATCAGTAAAATAATAGAAAAAAAATCAGCAGGGTAATTAATTATTCAATCTATTTCAGGAAAGAAATTGAGGACAGGATTAATAACAATGACAACTTTATAAAAACTGTATTGGAAAATTTCCTCAAGTAGTGATTCAGGGAACCTTAAAGATATATTCTAACCGAAGGTTTTAGATTTGGTAAAAATTACTTTCTTTGCTTTTTCCCAGCCAATATATTCTGAGGAATCACCTTCTTTCCAGAAATCTCTTTCCTGATCCTCATTTTTTAATTTAGGTATCTTTTTCATAATTTTTATACACCTGCCTTTCTATTTATATCACGTGCAGATATTATTCGTATTTGCTTTTTTCTTATTATGAATACCACAAAAGAAACCTATTTGTGCCAGTCTTTCCAAAAGTATAATATCTAATATCTATTTTCTTCCTCTGAGTGCTTTATTTCATCACGGGCTATCAAAGGAATATTAAAAAATATTTGTTAACAATCTGAGGGGCTTACTCTATGCTTTAACCAATTTTTTTCAATACCCCTTTATCCCATTGAAAACCAGCACATTTTTCAAGCTTTTTAAAAATATCCATCCCAGAAATATGTATATTGTGATAATATATATTTGTCAATCTAATGCTCGTAAAATTCCTTTTAATTTTTCTTCTTTCCTCTTTTTCCCCTTTATTTTAGAAACTTCAACATCTTTTAACTTCCCAGATATTTAAAAACATTTTTCTTGTTTTCATTATAATTTAAGTAATAAAATATATTCCCATCTACCAAACCATTTAATTCATCTTCTTATTGTTTTTTAAGACTTTTTATCCGCTGACCCCCTCTTTTGTAATTCAGTCAAAGATTACCACAACTTTTTAATAAAGACCCTTCTAGTCTGCTTGGTACAGTCAGATATATAGGATTTTAAATATAATAGCTATTACCCTGGAAGATAATAAAATTGCTGAAACCTATATTATAAAAAGCTAGAGTAAGCCTATCTCTTGATTAACATGCAAGACAATTAATATAAAGCTTTTTTTCTAATTATTTGGATTATTATTCCAATGGTAATAAGGACAAGACCCACTATACTTGCAATTATTACAGATTGCACCATTATGTTTGCATTTAGCCTCTTAAGTAAAATACCCAAAAGAGCCCAATCAACAACCAGGCAATAGTATATGTCGTTTCTAATGAAGAGTGTAGCAAAAGCTATTATAATCCCAACAGCTATGACTAAAACAGTCCAGAATTGCTGGCTAAGGCCAAAGCCATTCCAGCCTATATCCACCAGCACTGCGGTAACATTAGCAATAGTTGCTATAGTTATCCATCCCAGGTAAACGCTGAAAGGTATGTGAACTAAAAATTTTTCAATATTTGCTGCCTTAGATTTACCTATGTTTAGCCGTAAGTATATAATTATCAAACTTGCAGCTAGAAGCAACATAATTGCCAGAGAGAGAATTACCACCTCATAATGCCAGGCAAATATCCAGCCAATATTAAGCACGCTTGAAGCAAAAAAGAATATACTTATTTTTTCAACAAATTGCCCATTACTTCCCTTAATAGAAATTACAATCTGATATATTATGAATACGCCAAGCAAAATATAAATAATGCCCCAAATAGAAAAAGTTAGACCGGCCGGGACAAAAAGGTTGGGATACAGGTCTGAAAGCTCTCCAGTTGTTTTATTGTTTATTGGCAGTATATTGGCTAACGCATTGACAACAATTACGCCCAGAAAACCAACCAGGTTCAAAAAAGATAAAAAAATTCTTAATGGTTTATTTTCCACATTTCCCCCTTAAACTAAAGATTTAATGTCTTTATAATTATAATATGGCATATAACAATTACACAATTATAAATTTATTTAAATTAGTAAAGCTACATTTACAGCAGGAATGAAAAATAATAGAATTAAAGAAATCAAAATTAATAATTTGAGGTGTTTTAAATGACTTGCCGGGAACTCGACCTAAGCAATAAAGTCTCAGTTATCACTGGGGGAACAAGCGGCATAGGACTAGCTATAGCAAAAACTTTCATAGAGCACCACTCTGATGCCGCAATAATTGGAAGAGATAAAAAAAAGGGGAAAGCTGCTTCAGCCAAACTTAACAAAATAGGCGACGCTAAATGTATATTTTACCAATGCGATGTGGGAAAACCTGGGAAAGTTAAAAATACCTGTAATAAAATTTTAGAAAAATTTTCAAAAGCAGATATTCTTGTGCTAAATGCAGGTACAGAATTTACTGAACCTATTAGCGAAACCAAAATAGATAATTGGGAAAGGGTAATAAGTGTAAATTTAGGCGGACCCTTTTATTTTATAAAATACCTTATAAGCTCAATGATAAGCAGGAAAAAAGGAAATATTATTATTATTTCCTCAGTAGCTTCCCTTACCGGGGCAGGAGGCGGTATACATTATGCAGCTTCAAAAGCAGGTCTTAGTGGAATTGCTGGCAGGATAAATTATAAGTTGCTTTCAAAAGGAATAAGAGCAAATGTTATAAGTCCCGGCGTTATAGATACCCCCATGCTCAGAAAGAAATATCCTGATAACCAAAAGGTAAATAAAATGTTAGCATCCCAGATTCCTCTAGGCAGGATAGGGGCTCCCGAGGATATTGCTAATCTAGCCTTATTCTTAGCCTCAGATATCTCTGAATATATATGCGGGCAAGACATTTTTGTTGATGGAGGCAGGACTTTTTTTAGAAAGCCAAAAGGATCTTTATAGGGTCAAAGAATAAAAAAGATTAGGAAATTTGTTGCTTTGATCATTTAGTGTTTGGCCATCTTTTTCTCTTCATACATCATATTATCTGCAATCCTTATAAAAGTGTTGGCAGCCATGCCTGCACTATATTGGCTTAGCCCTATGCTCAGGGAAGTCCCTGGAGCGTCCAGTCTATTGTATTTTTCCAATATCCTGTTTATAACTTCTACTGACTTTTCCTTGTCTGCATCTACTAAAATAACTGCAAACTCATCTCCTCCATACCTTGCCACACAATCAATCCCGTCCCTGATGCTTTCCTTTAATACCTTAGCTGTTTCTCTGAGCAACCAGTCCCCTTTAAGGTGGCCGTATGAATCATTAAGCGCCTTAAAATTATCTATATCCATCATTAAAAGGCTTAAGGGCTTTTGGTAGCGGTCAAACCTTTTAATTTCTTTATCTAAAAAATAGTAAAAATACCTCTGGTTATGTATTCCAGTTAGAAAATCCTTAATAGACTGGTCATTTAATGTTTCAATCAGCTTTTTGTATTCTGTAACATTTTTAAACATCACAAGATTCCCTAAGAAATTACCATCTTTCTTAATAGATGAAATTTTGGCTTCATAGTTTTTCTTATCTTGCCCTACAAGCAAAGACAATTCTACTCTTAAAGTTTTTTTAACTGGCTCCTCTAATAGGGTCGAAATTTGAAATGCTGTATCTTTGCTTTCTGAGTTTGCTAAAATAAAATCTTTAATTTCTCTTAAGCTTGGTTTCTTTCTTTGTAGCAACTGTAAAAATAAATCATTTATAAAATAGATCTTGCCTTCCCTGTCAACAATCAGGGTTAAGTCCTCAGAGCGTTGAGCAAATTTAAAAAAATTCTCTATTAAAATATTTGCTTCCATATATTAAACTTAATACATTTTTTAGGAAAAAGAAATAGGAATTTAACACTCTTTGCCTCTATTTGTTTTTAAGGTTCCCTGTGAAAGTTAAATCTGGAAAATATGCTACCTAGAAAGTAGTTTATGCCCTTTCTTTAACTGCTCTATTATTTCTATATCCTGGGGACACTTTTCTTCACACTCTCCGCATTCCACACATTCATCAGCCTTGCTTTTATCATCATATCTTCCAATCAGGCTGTATTGCCATGAAGAATTACCCTTAACTCCAGTTAAGATGCAATAATTCATAATTTTAAAAATTCTGGGGATGGGAATATTATTTGGGCAAGGAATGCAATAACCGCAGTCATTACAGGGAACCATATCCTTTATTTCTTTTTTACCGGATATTCTACCCAATACTTGGGCTTCCATTTCAGATAAGCTAATGGGATTGCTTGCAATGCCAACATTTTCTCCAAGCATTTCAATGTTTTCCATGCCTGATAAAGCAACAGAGACATTACTGTTTCCAAACACAAACTGCAGTGCAAGTTCCAGAATATTACTACCTGCTTCCTGCACAATATTTTCTGTTCCCAGATTTAATAACCTTCCACCCGCAAGGGGACCCATTACTGCAACTCCCACTCCTTTATCTTTTGCATGGCTAATAGCTTCTTCATTAGTCCTGTCCAAAAAGTTGTACTGGCATAATAAAGAATCAAAAGCACCGGTATCTACTAATTGTTTTAAAACCTCGGGCCGGTCATGAAAAGAAAAAGAAATATGGTTTATTAATTTTTCTTCCCTTGCCTTCTCTGCTTCCTCTATCAAATTAAATTTTAATATTTTTTCTTTATAAAAATGCTCATTCAGGGAATGGAAATGGTAAAAATCTATAGTGCTTAAATCCAGCTTTTTTAGCGACTCCTCCAAATAATACCTGAAATCTCCTTTCTTTTCTATTCTCCATACAGGGCTCTTGGTAGAAACATAAATTTTTTTATTAGTTTCTTTTAAAGCCTTTCCTACAGCTATCTCGCTTTGTCCATAGCAATAAGGATAAGCAGTATCCACATAGTTTATTCCATAATCAAATGCTTTAAGCATTAGATTTATTGATTTTTCAAAGTCTACCTGAGCTTCTCCGCTTTGATTAGTTTCTGGCAACCTCATAGCGCCAAATCCCAATATTGAAACTTTTTTACCTGTTTTTCCAAATTCCCTGTATATCATTTTCCTTTCCCTTTAATATATTTGCTATAATCTTAACAGAAGTGATTACAAGATAAAATATTCTAAAAACTACAGAATTAGATGCTATAATTAGACAAACTATTTAAGAGACTTTATGAAAAAATTAAAATTTGATTTGGATTTTAGCCTAAAAGACAGGGTGGTAATAATTACCGGCTCTGGAAGGGGCATAGGAAAAGCAATAGCAATCCTCTATGCCAAGAAAGGTGCTAGAATAGTTCTGACAGGAAAAAGTGACAATGTTAATACCACTAGAAAACAGCTAAAAGAATTAGGTACCGAATGTATATCCTTAACCGGTGACCTAACTAAAGAAAAAAACATTAGGAGAATTGTTTCAAAGACCATAAAAAATTTCGGCCGTATCGATATACTAGTTAATAATGCAGGTATTGTTTTTGTAGATAAAGCATTAAATACTCCTAAAAATCACTGGGATGATACCATTTCGGTTAACTTGACTGCAGCATTTATGTTGTCACAAGTAGCAGCTAGGGAAATGTCAAAAAACAACCAGGGGAAGATAATAAATATTGCTTCCCTGGCAAGTATTGTAGGCTTGCCAAAACGGGCCGCTTATTGTTCCAGTAAAGCAGGACTGCTGGGAATGACAAAATCGCTTGCTGTAGAATGGGCAAAATATAATATTTGTGTAAACTGCATATCACCCACTGTAGTTTTGACAGAAATGGGCAAAAAAGCATGGAAGGGGAAAGCTGGAATAGAGATGAAAAAGAAAATACCTCTGGGAAGGTTCCTTGACCCCTACGAGGTTGCAGCCGCTGCAGTTTACCTGGCAAGCGATGCGGCAGATATGGTTACCGGGATAAACCTGGTAATAGATGGAGGACGTTCAATCGCCTAATGTTAAACTTTTTTAATAAAGACAAAAGGGAGACAAATGCCACTTGTAAATCTTAAAGATATAATTGAAGATGCCAGGCAAAACAAATATAGCCTGGGGTGTTTTAACGTATTTAACACTGAATCGCTTGAAGGCACAATAACTGCAGCCATAAATATGAAAAGCCCTGTCGTTTTGGCTATTTATCAACTCCACTTTAAATACAGCAACCTGGAAAGCTTCACGGTACTTGCCAGGAAAGTAGCAAATATGGTGGATATCCCGGTTGCCCTCCACCTGGAATATGCAACCAGCTTGAAGGAAATAGTTAGAGCAATAAGATATGGCTTTACCTCGCTAATGTTTGTTGGGCCGGAAGATATAGGCTTGGGACAAAAAATTGAATTAACCAAAAAGGCAGCAGAAATAGCCCACAGCGGTGGATTGCTTTTAGAATCCGAAATTAGCGGAATGGTAACAGCAGGGGAAAACAGCAGTAAAAGCAATGGCGCAGGCCTTGAGCAAACCATAGAATTTATAAATAAAACCGGCATTGACATTCTGAGCCCTGATATTGGCTCCGTGCATGGTTTGACTGAAGGCAAAGCAACCCTTAACCTAAACCTATTAGACGAAATAAATGCAGCTACAAACTGTTACCTTTCCATGCATGGGGGATCCGGAGTAGATGATGAGACTATAAGAAAGGCTATCAATCTAGGCATATGCAAATCTTCAGTTTTTAGCTTAATATCAAAGACAGCAGTAAATAGAATAAAAACGGCCGTTGCTAGTAATCCAGATATAGTAAGCTTATCTAATGAAACCAGGAAAGGATTCAAAGAAGCCATTGAAAACAGGCTAGAAGTTTTTGGAAGCAAGAATATAGTAAAAACAAAGGCTAACCGTAGTTATATAAACAATATTAAAACAGGAGCAGAAAAAACAGATATGGTTGAATTAATAACAAAAGAAATATTAAAGCAAATAAGAACAAAACTTTAAGGGGGTTTTTATGAAGGTTACTGCATTTAACGGTAGCCCGAGAAAAAAGGGAAACACATTTATAGCCATTAATACCGTATTTGATGAATTAGAAAAGGAAAGCATTAAAACAGAACTGGTGCATGTAGGAGGTAAATTAATTAAAGGATGCACAGATTGTGGCAAATGTAAAAAAAATAAAGACGGCTATTGCATCATAGAAGATGATATATTTAATGATTGTCTTAAAAAAATGTATGATTCAGAAGGAGTAATTATTGCATCTCCAGTATATTTTGGATCAGTAACTCCAGAAACAAAAGCCCTAATAGACAGAACTGGATATTGTGCCAGGGCAAATGATTACCTGTTAAAAAGAAAGGTAGGAGCAGCAATTGTTTGCCTAAGGCGGGGCGGCGATGTAGATGCTTTCAATCAGATAAATAACTTATTCTTTTTAAACCAGATGATAATACCATGCTCAGTTTACTGGAACATGGGGCTAGGTAGAAAAATAGGAGAAATAAAAGCTGATAAAGAAGGCCTGGAAAACTATAGGATTTTAGGCCAAAATATAGCATGGACGTTAAAGAAGCTAAATGCATGAATTTAGTTCCATTCCTAAAAGCAACACAAAAAAATATTTAACCTTGTAACACGGCAGGGCAAAGTTAATTAAAGTAGACCGCATTCTATTAAAAATTATTCCAAATTGCTTAGTTTAAGCTTCTGTACAGCTTCTTTTAGCTTTTCTATATCAGCACTCGCTATCTCTATATTCCCAGCCTGTGCATTTTCTCTTGCCTGGAAAACATTTCTTGTTCCACACAATGCCCCAACTCCGCCCTGGTTAATTAAGGAAGCCACTGATAATTGAGCCACCGTAATCCCATAGCTGTCTGCCATAGGCCTAAACACATTATCAATCATCTTATTTATTTTTTCCCTGTTTTCTTTTAAAAATCTGGGATCAGTTTTTCTGACGTCATCACCCTTAAATTTTCTGTCAGCCCCTATCTTTCCAGTTAAAAGGCCTTTGGCCATTGGGCCGTATGCTAATAAAGTTACCGAATTATCCTTACACCACGGCAAAAGGTCATACTCAATTTCTGTATCAAGCAAACTGTATTTTTCCTGGTCAACATCCAGTTGCCCAGCCCTGTTATACTCTTCAATCTGGTCTAAGGTTGCATTACAGGCTCCAATAGCCCTAATCTTACCTTGTTTTTTTAGATCCAATAATGCTTCCATGGTGTCTTCTATGGGAGTGGTGTGGTCTTGCCAATGAGTTTGATACAAATCAATATAATCGGTACCAAGCCTTTTAAGGCTTTGCTCCACTTCATATTTTACCGACTCGGGACCTAAGTACCTGTAAACTTTTTCACCTGTTTCATAATCCAAAAAATGAGTACCTTTATCTGTGTGCCAAACCAACCCGCATTTGGTGGCAATGACTAACTTGTCTCTTTTCCCTTTTATGCTCTTGCCAACAATTTCCTCCGAATAGCCTTTTCCGTAAGCCGGCGCAGTGTCAATAAAATTAATACCTTGGCTTATAGCTTCATCAATAGCCCGCATAGACTCTTTTTCATCTGTGCCTCCCCACAACCAGCCTCCAATAGCCCATGCGCCGAAGGCAACAGCGGATACCTTTATATCTGTCTTTCCCAATTTCAAATACTTCATATCAATCCCCACAAAATTAATTGATAATCCTAATAAATATTTAACAGGTTTTATAATGATATTCAAGGAAATTAAAAAAACAAGTAAAATCTAATAGTTTGAGCCATTATATTGTTGTTGGTAATATAAAAACAAGTTCAGCAAAAATGGAGGTCCATATGAATATTTTTCAAAATACTATACAAAAATCAAATGAATGGATTAAAGATTTAAACAGAGAATTTAGTTGGGATGATTATCACAAAACATACATTGCCCTAAAGGCAACTATAATTGAACTAAGGGAAAGGCTTACCCTAAAAGAAACTGCGGATTTTGGCTCCCAGCTGCCCATGCTTATAAGGGGACTATTTTTTGAAGGTTGGAGCCCAAAAAGGGAACCTAAAAAATATAATAAAGAAGAATTTTTAAAAAATATACACTCTTATTTTCAGGATGATCCTGATATAGATCCAGAAAAAATTGCAAAAACAGTTTTTCAATTTTTCTCTTCTAAAATTTCTGCAGGGGAAATTAAAGATATTAAAAGTATACTGCCAGAGGATATGGAAAAATTATGGTAGCCACTGGTATTTAATTTTGTCAAAAGGCTACACTTCAATTTGGAATAAATAATTGAGTTTTAAAAACCCTAGTAAGCTAGAAATAATTGCCGAAGAATTACTCACCTACAGGCTTGGATTCTTTATTTACAAGCCTTTTTTAAAATTTATTAATCCACAAGGCATCGAGAAAGTAATAGATTTTAGATGTGGCGGTGGATCATTTGCAAAACAAGTAATAAAAAAGATTGGAGCTGGTTCTCTAACTTGCATCGATTCTTCTAATTTTTGGGTTAACAAAGCTAAAAAAAGATTTAAAAGATATAAAAACATTAGTTTCACTTCTAGCATAAATGATAGTAAGTTGGCAAGTGGTTCTTTTGACCTGGCTTGCATCCATTTTGTTTTACACGATATAGACAAAGATAAAAGGAAAAACATAATTAACAACATTTCCAGCAAGTTAAAAAAAGATGGAAAGATATTTATAAAGGGCCCATAGCAGATCATCACGGGCTGCATCCTGATAAAATAAGAGAGGCCATGGATCAGACTGGCTTTAAGGAAAAAAAATGCAGAAAAGATAAACCCTTGATTACTTCTCCTACCTTTACCGCAGAATATACCCGGTTGTAGGCCTAATTAATATTAAAACCAATAATCTAAATAAATCAGGGTAAGGCAACCTTTTGGAGAAAACCTTTATACGCCACATATGTTAATTGATCATCCGGAAGTTTGCAGGGGTTTATATAAAAAATACGACATATATCCCACCCATGAGAGGGCTGAATAGGTTACTGTTGTAAATTGATAAATATTCCAGACAGGTAAGGGATATTTTTAAAAAAGTATGGGAGAAAGAAAAACATAATTACTATAGTAACAGGGAAACTTAGATTATTATCCTTTTTAAACCCCCAAACAGCCAGTATTAATATTCTGTAATGACTCCAGTTTTTGCTAAATTATTAAATTATGAGGGTTGCATAGTTCCTGCAAACACCAGCCAGGCCAGGATTGTTTTAGCAAAAAGACTTAAAAGGATATATCCCCTTTCCCCATATAGGTAATTTTTCCACCTTCCAACCTTTTTATATTGCAAAATCATGTTTAGCGGAAACAGATTAAAGAAAACAAAATACGAGCCGAAAATAGCATAAACAAACCAGGGTATTTGCCCGAAATTTCCCCCGCCCAAAAAATACATTAGAATTATTGCCCACGGGAACGCACCTGCAAAACTTCCAATAATAAAAGCTGTCCAATTGGTTTTAGAAGTAGCCTGGTTATGTATCTCCATCATAAGACCGCATAAATTCATGGTAGCATTTAACCCAACTATCAGTATTATGCTGCCCAAATCATATACTCCAAACAGCATAGCAATTATTACTATCATTACCGATGAGCTTAGGGCATATTCAAACCATCTGAAATAATTAATCCCTTTTGATAACCTGTCATTATAAAATGAATTTAATTTCGGCAATACTACTAAAAAATGGGCAATTGCAGACATGAATAAAAAAATTGAAACTATAGCGCCAATTGGAATGTTGCCAACATTATTGGTTTCTGTAACTAATCTTCCCAATCCTTCATCATAAGTTAAAAACGATACTGTAAATGGAAGTTTAAAATTTTTAATACTTTCAATAGTGAGCCCCAAAACCAGCATCAACACCGCCTGTATAAAATGCAGGCCAGCCATTACGCCATTAAACTTTCTTAAATACGGAAATGAAATCCCCAGAGATCTTTCCATAGCCATCCCCCTTCTATTTATTATTAAAGAAAAATATAATATATAAAAAACACTTTTACCATAAGAAATAAATTAGGGAGTTTTTTTCTATAAAAAACCCCTTTATTTTTCCAACTGGGAAGTACAATTAGGGCATTTAACTGCATCTATGCTAATAATAGTTTTACAATAGAGACACTTTTTATTGGTAGGCGCTGAAGGTTTTTTCTCTTCCTTTCTTCTGAACCTGTTTATGCTTTTAATTATAAAAAATAATATAACCGCAACTATCAGAAAGATTAAAATAGTATTTGGGGTGCACTACCAGTACTTAAAACAACATAAAAATTTGAAAAATCAGTATCACCAATAAGCCAACCTATAAAAGGCATTAAAATATCATTTACCAGAGAAGTGACTATGGCTACTAAATGCTGCCCCTATAACTATACCAATAGCCAAATCAACAACGCTTCCCCTTAATATAAATTCCTTTAACTCTTTAAACATAAACCTTTCACCCTTGCTAAATAATTTAAAATTTTAATCTTCATAAAATAATTTATACTATTTATAATTATTTCATTATCCCAAATTTTCCATAAATTGGATCCCTGAATAATTCAAATCTTGGAGGATAATAAGAGAAAAGGCTAAATGCTAATACCTCTATAATCAACAAGATTATCCCAATTACTTGCATCCATGCGTGGTATCTCCTCCCGGAAATTATCTTATAACTTGCCAGTTGTGCAACTATTATAGCTATTAAAAATATTAAAATGTCAACCGCTAAATTATTTTCTCCTGTAATAAAAATATATAAATAAAAAAGACCAGGTATCAGGAAAGCAATAACGAGGTAGGATATAGATTTAGCAAAAAGAAAGGCTTTTATTTTTCTACCAAAAGAAAAAAATTCAATTATTCCAAATATAAAAGCTGGCCAGAAACCGATCTTAATATGTTCCCAGGTACTTTCATTAACAGCCCCAATTACAGCTATAGGTTTTAGGTAACCGCTCATCTCATATATGAAATGAAATAATGCACCAAGAAGGAAAATAAAAGCCATTCCCGCCATTTCCCAAATTAAAATTTTTTTCTTGTTCAAATTATTATCCTTCTAAAAAGTTATTACTTTTCTTCCTTCCTTCAAATATTCGGTTAAAGGTTCCCCCATATATTTTACATCAACACCCAATTCTTCTAATTTCTTGCTAATTCCATAGTTATCTGAACATTTTTTGCAGGCCTCTAATTTTATGCCCAATTCCTTAATTCGAGTAATATATTCCTGAAGTTCAAAATCCTGGCTAAGTAAATTTCCAGAAGGGCCCCAAATGACCAGGGTTACATCTTTCCACCATCCCTTCTTTTTTGAATTAAATGCATAAAGAAACGTCATCTCCTTTGCAACTCCCCTATCAGCGCTAGACCATATAACCACTAATTTTTCATTGGCATCAACCATTATTCTTCCTTTCTATTATTTAACATCTATTTATAATAATACATTTATAAAAATTTATTATAAGTATTTTTCTTAATTGATAATTTCTAATAAACTGCCTGCTCTGCTATTTATCCCTAAAAACCTAATTGTTAGTTAGTTAAAATACATAAAAGTAAAACTTTTTAAGCTATTATGAGTCTATTTATAAGTAAGAAGTGCAGGCTTTACTTTAAAGGTCTGGTCTGTCAAAATTAATAACAAGAATTAATAATTCGGAGGTAAAAGAAATAAATGGAAGAAAAAATTGGAAGAAAAAAAATATTAATGGTATATCCGCAATACCAGGATACATTCTGGAGCTTTAAAAGAATATTAAAATTCATAAATAAAAAATCAGCATTTCCACCTTTGGGTTTGCTTACTGTTTCATCAATGCTTCCCAAGAATTGGCAAAAAAAACTGGTGGACCTAAATTTTGAAAGCTTAACAGAAGAAGATATTCTATGGGCAGATTTTGTTTTTATCAGCGCAATGATAGTGCAGAAAGATTCAGCAGATAAAGTAATAGAAAAAGTACAGAATCTTAATAAGCCTATTGTATGTGGTGGCCCATTATTTACCACAGGATGGGAAAAATACCTGCATGTAGAACACCTTTTTATTGGGGAAGCAGAAGATACCATACCTGAATTTATAGAGGATGTAAAAGAAGGGAATCTTAAGAAGAAATATAAGCCAGGGGATTTTCCAAAAATAGAGAAGTCACCCGTTCCTGACTGGAGCCTTATAGACATAAATAAATATAATTCTCTTTGCATCCAATTCTCAAGAGGATGCCCTTTTAACTGTGAATTCTGTGACGTAGTGAAACTAAACGGCAGAATTCCCAGGACAAAAACTAAAGCACAGCTAATTAGTGAACTTGATGCTATATATGATTCTGGCTGGCGGGGAGGTGTATTTTTTGTAGATGATAACTTTATAGGCAATAAATCACTGCTCAAAAAGAAACATCTGCCTACCCTGGTGGATTGGCAGAAAAAGAAAAGCTATCCATTTTCATTTAATACTCAAGCATCTATTAATTTGGCTGATGATGACAAATTAATGGAGCTTATGAGTGATTCAGGATTTACAGCAGTATTTGTAGGAATCGAAACCCCGGACCCAATGGGTTTAAAAGAATGCAGCAAATACCAAAACCAAAATAGGGATCTGGTAGAGTCAGTTCAGAAATTGCAACAGGCAGGTATGGAAGTCCAGGGTGGATTCATAGTAGGCTTTGATAGCGACACACCCTCTATTTTCCAGAGGCAAATTGATTTTATCCAACAAAGCGGAATTGTGACTGCAATGGTAGGAGTGTTAAATGCATTACCTAAAACAAGGCTATATCAGAGGATGAAAGAAACCAAGAGGCTTCTTCATGATACAAATGCCAATAATACCAACCTGTTATCTTTAAACTTCATGCCCAAGATGGGCAAGAAACCTCTAATAGAGGGTTATAAGAAAATAATAAATACAATTTACTCGCCAAAATCCTATTATGAAAGGGTAAAAACATTTATTCAAAATTACAAGCCGCCAGAGAGAGGCTTGCAAAAATTAAAGTGGCACCATGTAAAAGCTTTATTCTCCTCAATCTGGTTTTTGGGGATAAAAGATAAGGGGAGAAAATATTATTGGCAATTACTCTTGTGGAGCTTATTCAGGCATCCTAAAAAATTGCCTTATGCTATAGGCTTTTCCTTAACCGGTCTGCATTTCAGGTCAATATTTTCTTCTTAGCTAAGCTTTAAGTTAGTTCCTGAAATAATTACAAAATAAATAGCCCCCTATGAACTGTTTTCTAAGCATGAAAGGGCACACTTTCATATATATATCATTTATAATATGCTTGAAAGCTAAAAGGCAACTACCAATAAAATAAGGCTCTTTTTTATAATAATGTTGATTTATTATCTTTTTTTCAAACATATCTCAAAAAAAACATAATAATTGATACCTATTTAAACCAAATTGCTTGAATTTAAGTCTTCAAATAAGCCTTTCTATTATTTTTAGCCACTCTTTTAATTGATTTGCCAGTAAAATATCGTTTATTGATACCAACATTATTTTAAAAAAGAGCCTAAAAATAATATTTTGTAATATATTTATAATAGTTATATAATAGTGGAAATATGGTAGATACGTAATAAATTCATAGGCATTCAAAGTAGCACAATTGCTTTATTTATTGTAACTTCAAAACAGATATAATGGAGGGGAATTGAAGAAGC
>JBNJCV010000037.1:0-15889 GCA_051744245.1 Actinomycetota bacterium
GTTTTTGCTTGCTTTTCTTGTAATCAAGAAAAAAGAAAGTATCCAATGATGGATTTAAGCTTGTCTAAAAACAGGATATTTTCCCTGAGAAACCTATCCCTACTTATAAAATTTACGGCCCAGTATACTGCAATTTTAATAATACTTTTTATTTATAGCAGCTCATAAATCTATCCCCTTCTAGTGCAGGTCTTTTATTGATTTCGTTTCCCCTAGTTGTTATGGTGATTGTTCCCATTAGCGCTACCCTACCAGACAAAATAGATATGCGCTATTTAAGTTCAGCTGTAATGGCTATAACAGCTGTAGGTTTGCTGCTTCTAAGTAGCTTGTCATTAATTTTAACAAAATAGAAATAATAGGGGTTTTTTTGTTTTTAATAGGCCTTGGAAGCGGCACATTCCTAACCCCAAACAACAAGGCAATAATGGGCTCAGCCCCCTCGAATAGGAGAGGTATTGCTTCCAGCATGATTGCCACCATGAGAAACCTGGGAATGATTTTAGGAGTTGCAATTAGCGGATTTGTTATTACTAACAGGAAAAATTATTTTGCCTCTTTATTGGATAACTCCGGTTATAGTTCTTCAAAAATAGAAAATATTGTCATTGAAGGAGCCTTGGAATTTACCTACCTTATAGCTGCAGGAATAGCTTTTGTAACCGTTTTGATCTCTCTTATTAAGGGAGCGTTAACAAAGTAGCTAAAACCCCTGTATTTAAAAATTTATGTTTTTTGATAGGATAATTTAAAATTTGGGTTTTAATGCTCTTATATTAAATAAATTGTTATATTTGTTAGATTTTTTGAATATTATACTAAATTTGTGTAAATATTTAAAAATTTCAGCAATTTAAAGCTATTTATTTTTATTTACTGTTTTAATTTAAATATTTTTGATAAAATAACTTAACTAACAGAGAGTAATCAAAGAACCAAGGAGTAAAAAATGAACAAAAATGTTAGGTACAATAAGAAAAGTAGGATGCTGGAAATAGAATACAGCTTCAAAGATGTAGATGAGCCTAATCTTTTTAGGAATTTCTATCCATATACGGAAATTCCAAAAATAGTTTTCAACCACCGTATTGTTCCCATGAATATTCCTGACAAATTAAACATAACTGATACTACTTTCAGGGACGGGCAGCAGGCACGGTCCCCTTATACGGTAGACCAGATATCCAATATTTTTGACCTGCTGCACAATCTGGATAATGGAGCAGGAATAATAAAGCAATCAGAATTTTTTGTCTATTCAAAAAAAGATAAGGAAGCAGTTTACAAATGCATGGAAAAAGGATATGAATACCCGAAAATTACTTCATGGATACGGGCAAGAAAAGAAGATTTTGAGATCGTAAAAAAGCTGGGAATAAAGGAAACTGGCATATTGGTCTCATGCTCCGATTATCATATCTTTAAAAAGTTAAACATGAACCGGTCAGAAGCAATTAAAACATATCTGGGCGTGGTAAGTGATGCTTTAGAAGAAGGAATCATACCCAGATGCCACTTGGAAGATATTACCAGAGCTGATTTTTACGGTTTTGTGCTGCCGTTTGTAAACCAGTTAATGGAACTGGCAAGGCAAGCTGAGGCACCGGTAAAAATAAGGGCATGTGATACTTTAGGCCTTGGGGTATCTATAAATGGAGTAGCCCTTCCCAGGAGTGTACAGCAGATCATATATGGCCTGGTAAATTATGGGGAAGTTCCTTCTGAATGGCTGGAATGGCATGGTCATAATGATTTCTATAAAGCAGTTACTAATTCTGTTACTGCCTGGCTTTATGGTGCGGCTTCGGTTAATACCTCTCTGTTGGGCATTGGTGAGAGAACAGGAAACACTCCACTGGAAGCTATGGTTATTGAATTTACCCAGTTAAAGGGCACGGATTTAGGGATGAATCTTAAAGTGATAACGGATATAGCTGAATTTTTTGAAAATGAACTTAACTATGAAATTCCGCCAAGGACCCCCTTTGTAGGGAGGGCTTTTAATTCAACCAGGGCAGGCATACATGCTGATGGGCTGCTCAAAAATGAGGAGATCTATAATATATTTGACACCAAGAATATTTTAGGGAAGCCTCCTACAGTGGTAATAAATGTCCACTCAGGGCTAGCTGGTATTGCTGCCTGGCTTAATAATTATTTTATGCTAAGGGGTGACCAGAAAATAGATAAAAAGGATGAAAGGATTAAAAAAATTAAAGAGTGGGTAGACAATGAATACGAAAGTAATAACAGGACCACTGTTATAGGAGATGCAGAAATGGAACACCTGGTAAGTAAATACATGCCTGATCTATTCAAGCTTCGTGAAAGTAGGGTTGAATAATATCAGCCTATCTTTTTTAAAAAATTAAGCAGCTCTTTTTCTGGATCATAAAAATTATAAATTATATTATAAAGGGAATTAAGCAGTGGGGTTTTATCTAGCAAGCTCTGCTGCTTTAAATATTTAAAACCCAGTTTTAAAGTCCGATATCCTTCAGCAACATCACCTTCTAGGAGCATACCATGGTAAGCTTCATCTGCTTTAACCCCTCTTCCGATCAATTCACCAAATCTTCTATTCCTCCCAGATTGGGAAGTAACATACAGGTCACCTATCCCTGCAAGACCAAAAGAAGTTGAAGTCTCTCCCTTGGATGACTTTACTATTTCTCCAATTTCTGTTACCCCCTGGTTAAACAGTACTGAACTGAAATTATGATACTGGCCTTCCTTATAATTCATATACAGTCCATCGCAAATCCCTAAGCTCACAGAATATACATTCTTAAAGGCAGAACATAACTCTACTCCTATTACATCCCCTACATACTTTATGTTGTAATAACCGGTAGTAAACCTATTTATTACATTTTTAATATTTTTATCTTTTGAAGCATATACGCTAAAAGTGGGTACATAGTAAGCTAATTCAACTGCCTTAACCGGGCCACCAATAGAAACCCACTTAAAGTTGGTGCCAACATTTTCTTCATATATTTTTTCTGCAATCCTGCTTATGGAAAAAACTTTATTTTGCTGTTCAACCAGACCCTTGGTTAAAGAGAATATGGGGATATTATCTTTAAGGTATTCCTGTATCTTATTATACACGGGAATAAACCCTTCGCTTGAAACAGCCATAAATATTGCCTCTGCCCCATCTAAAGCTTCCTCTAAATCTTTTGAAGAATATAAGTTGACTTTTGAATTAAGTTCTTTTTGCAGCTTGGGGTGTTTTCCTTTTCTACAAAAGTCGATTATCTCATCGTCCAGCCAGGTACCCCACAAATTTACCTCATTATTATTTTCGGATAAGGGAAAGGTTATAGCGCTTCCCATATATCCAGCTCCTAATACTGTTACCCTCACACTGCTCCTTCTGTCAAATAATATAATCCTATATATATTGTAATAATTATTGCCATAAAAAATAAAGAGGAAAAAATTGACAGTCTTAATGCCCTTTTTATGTCACCTGGTTCAAATTCTTTCTTTCTTTCACCAATAAAAGGGGAAAATATTTCCTGGTTAAAATAAAAAGCAGTCCCTCCGAATTGTAGGCCCAGAGCTCCTGCAAAAGCTGATTCTGGATAGCCACTGTTGGGACTCTTGTGTTTTCTGGAATATTTTTTTACCACCCTAGCGGTAGCCCTTAAATTGCCCCCAACCAAAAAACTAAGAGCCGAAACAATGCTGGCGGTAAGCCTGGATGGAATATAGTTTAGAACATCATCAAATTTTGCAGGGTAAAAACCAAAATCATAATATTTCTTATTCTTGTACCCGACCATGGAATCAAGGGTACTTATTACTTTATAAAATACAACCAGAGGCACTCCACCCAGCAGGTAATAAAACAACGGTGCAATGAGGCCATCGGAAGTATTTTCAGCAATGCTTTCCACAGAGCTCCTGATAAGATTATTGTATCCCATTCTACTAGTTGACCTGCTCACAACCTTTGAAACTTCTATCCTTGCACCCTCTATGTCGTTTGCTTCTATTTTTTTATATATCCTGCTAAAATGTGAAACCATGCTCCTGTTGCATATAAAAAAATATAGGATTAATGCTGATACCATACATCCCAGCAGAAGGTTTAACTTTAGAAAGCAGTAGATCAAAAGGAAGGCAGCACCGGTAAAAATAATAGATACTAATACAACCAATAACAAGCCTTTTAACCTCTTATATTTATTTTTTAAAAGAACATTTTCAAAATAATTTATTGCTTTTCCAATTAATATAACCGGGTGCAGCATTTTCCGGGGATCACCAAATATAATGTCTAGTGCAAATGCTATCAACAAAACAAATATCCTGTTTAAAGGAAATTTTAAAAAAAATATCTCATCCATTTATTTGTTTAAGGCAATTTATGATTTTATTGTTATCTTTAGTTAGCCTTATAGCTAATCTAATAAATTCATCATCTAATCCCCGAAAATTGCTGCAATCTCTTATCAAGATTCCATAATCTCTTATCAGTATATGTTTTAACTTTTTAGAGTTCAGGTTTTTGTCAGTTATCTTGCAGAATATAAAATTAGCAGTAGGCTTAAATGGCTCAAGCCATACGATCTCTTTTAATTTACTGAAAAACCTCTCCCTTTCTTTTTCCATAAATTCTTTGCTTTTTTTAACATACCCGGACAGATCCAGAAATTTCCGGCCAACTATTTGAGCAAAATAATTTACCGGCCAATTTGGCTGACAAGATCTAAGTTTTGACACTAAATCCTTGCCTGCAACTAAATACCCGAGCCTTAAGCCGGGAATAGCAAAAAATTTTGTAAGGGACTTCAGCACAACCAGGTTATTGCTTTTTTTAACCAAGTCTATGGAGCTGAATTTTTCACAATCTTTAACAAAATCCATAAAAGCTTCATCCACTACAAGGATAGTGCCCCTTTTTTCACATTTTTTTAGCAACAGCAAAATTTCATCCCTTCCATATAAGGTGGCGGTAGGGTTGTTCGGATTTCCCAGAAATAGCAAGTCTGCATCTCTGCAGTCTGCGGGCAATAACTTGAGGTCATGCTTAAAATCAGCCTTGGGGCGGGGAAATACTAGGTTGGAACTGGTTAGCCTAGCAGCTCTTTCATATTCGCTATAGGAAGGTATGGGAATTACAACTTTTTTTGGGCTTATTGTATTGGCTAAAAGATAAATAAGCCCACTAGAACCATTGTCTACCAAGATATTCTCTTGGTTAACATTTATTCTACTAGAAATTCTCTTAACTAAGTCTCTGCTGCCTGGATCAGGGTAATGTACTATATTGCCAGCCTTGCGGGCAATCAATTCCTTGATTTCCTTAGACACCCCCATAGGATTAATATTAGCGCTAAAATCCAGTATTTCCTCCTGTTTTAAGCCGTACCCTTTAGCAATATCAGATAGGTTACCTCCGTGGCTGAAGTCAATCATTTTTTTTGGATACCCCTGCTGAATCAAAGTTTGCCATTTCATTTAATATCTTAATTGATGCTTCTGCAATATTTATTCCTAATGCGGCCCCGGTGCCTTCGCCCAAGCGCATGTTAAAATCAAGCATCTGCCTTAAACCCAACTTCTCCAGAATAATTTTATGACCGACCTCGACAGAGCAATGGGAGGCAAGCATATATTTTGCCGATTTAGGTTCAATACCTTCAGCAATTAATGCACCAGCCCCGGATATAAAGCCATCTATTACCACTGGCACCTTGTTCATAGCACAGCCCAAAATTAGGCCAGCTATTCCTCCTATTTCTAACCCCCCTACCTTTGCCAGTATATCAATACAGTTTTTCCTGTCCGGCCTATTAACTTTTATGGCTTCCTCTATTACCTTAATTTTGTTTTCCATTTCTTTTTGGCCAATGCCCGTTCCCCTCCCAGTAACTTTCTTCACCGGAACTTTGCAAATAACAGAAGTTATTGCGCTGCTTGCAGTAGTATTGCCTATACCCATATCGCCAGTGCCAATAATGTCGCATCCCATGCTTAAAAGTTTCTCCGTGGTTCTAATACCGGCATTAATTGATTGCAGTGCTTGTTCTTCTGACATTGCAGGACCCTTTAAAAAATTATTTGTACCCCGCATAATTTTCTCTGAAAAAAGCCTGGGATGTCCCTTAAAATCATGGTCTACTCCAACATCTACTACAATAACTTCTGCCCCTATATGTTTGCAGAGCACATTTATGGCTGCTCCATTATTTAAAAAATTAAGCACCATCTGGGTAGTAACTTCCTTTGGATAAGCGCTTACTCCCTCGGTGACAATGCCATGATCTGCCGCCATGGTTGCAATATATTTTCTGTCAAGGCTTGGCTTTAAATTCCCGCTTATGCTCACTATCTTTTTTGCTATTTCTTCAAGCCTTCCCAGGCTCGCCTTTGGTTTAGTCAGGTTATCCAGCTTTTCCTGGGCTTTTTTTGTTAACTCTTCGTCTGGCTGCCCAATGCTTTCCCTTACTTGGTCAATAGTATACATTTGCCTTTCCTTTCAAGTTACAATAAAAAAACTCCCTGCACTACCCGCAGAGAGCTAAAAATTTGCCCTTTCTGCCGAAGAGCATTAATTCCATATTTATTAAAATGTTTCCTGGCTTATAGGGTTGCTGTTTTCCGCCTTCCCAGCGCAATTGCCAGTGGCCTTATGGAAAACATTGCCTAAATACAGTGGCGGGACCGCTCCAGATTTTAACTGGATTCCTTTTTTAAATAGACTATTTTATTTTCAAAGATTAATTAATATTAGCATAAAAAGAAGATAAAGCAATTTTATCAATGGATATATACCTCCACCCCTAAAGGCAGGGTTTGGTAAAACCATTTAGCATCTTCAACAGATAGCCTAATACATCCATGACTTGCAGGGCTGCCCAGTTTCTCCCGTTCTTCTTCAATGATATTACCTTCTTCATCATAAGGTATGCTATGGAAAAGGTAGGACCCGTAAAACCTGACAAAATAATATGCACCCACATCATATTTTGGAAGCCAGGAATAATAGATTTTTTCATTAGTTCTGAAAGTGCCGGTAGGAGTTGGGTGGTCTTCCGTACCAGCTGAACATACCATCTTCCTTATTACTTCTCCCTTATAATATACCCTGACTAGCTGCTCTTCTAAGTTTACATCTATCCTAAAATAACTGCTGTCTGTATAATCTATCTCTTCTTCCTGGGTTTCCTGCTCTTTCCACTCCAGCAGCATGGAAGCAGTAGACTGGCCAAATTCATTTACCGCCTTTGCCTCTAATGTATAACTTTCCCCTTCAGTTAAATTTATTTGGGCAATATTCTCACCCCAGGATCCATTGCTGTCATCCTTGCTAAACATTATTTCTGGCAAAGGATTGCCGCTAACCGCAGCTTTTACCTGATAATAGCATATATTGCCATCCTGGGCATAGGAAGGCCCTTCAATTATGTCCAAACTAATAGTTGGAGGTTCTCCTGAAGGCTCTGCCTGCTCCTCCTCTACAGTAGGATTTTCTCCAGCTGGTGCCTCTTCTTGGTGCAGAGCTCCTTCATTTTCTTCAACCCCTGTATCTTCTTTTACCCTCTCTTCTTTATCTACAATTTCTGTATCTTTTTGCCCATAATTTTCTTCTGTTTCAATAGCCTCCCCATTTTGCCTAAAGTTTTCTTCTTCCATGGCCGGAGCGCAGCCAAAAGAAAGAATCACCAATACGGCTAAAAGTATAAAAGATACCTTTTTTATCATAAACCTATCTCTTTCCCTATTTTTTTCATGGCTTTTAAGGCAATTGCGGTAAACTCTTTCAGGCTAAACCCAAGTTTTTCGCAGGCAAGGATCTGATCCCGGTTAGCTCCCCTGGCAAAAGATTTTTCTCCGAACCTGTTCAGGACAAATTGGGTATCTATAGCATCCAGCTTTTTCTCCGGGCTTATGAGGGCGGAAGCAACTATTAATCCTGATAGTGGATCAGCTGCATAAAGCGCTATATCCATTTTACTTTTAAGCGGCAAGCCATGGACCTCATTATGGGCTTTTATTGCGTAGACAATATCTTTTCCTACTTCCTCGTCCTTCAAAATTTCTGACCCTATCAGGGAATGCCTTTCGGGATCCTCTGCAGTCCTGTCGTAATCTATATCATGCAGCAAGCCGGCAATTCTCCAGCTCTCCACATCATGATTTCCCCCTTCCCTTCTGTTAAGCTCCTCTGCTATCTCTCCCATAATAGCTTCTACTGCAAGACAGTGCTTTCTTAAATTTTTAGTTTTTAAGTTTTTATACAATAGCTGCTTAGCTTCAGCCCTTTCCATAATATCCTTTCTTTAGTTTCAAGTATTATACAAATATTTTAAAGTTTTTTCATTTTTATTAACCCTGGCAGGATGGGCAATAATAAGTGCTCCTGCCGGAAAGGGTAATTTTTTTTATCTTACCTTTACACTTGGGACAATGTGCTTCTTTTTTTCTTCTTGGCAAAAGCCAGCTACCGGGGACTTTATCCGGATGGGCTTCCCTCTTGATGGCAGTGTTTAAAACATAGCCCATACTGTTAAATATTTTTTTTAATTCTTCCTCCTGCAAATCCTGGACTTTTCTTTGAGGGTTAATTTTTGAATGGAATAAAATTTCATCTGCATATATATTACCTATACCTGCAATAAATTTCTGGTCCATTAATGCTCCCTTTATTTTCCCCCTCTTTTCATTAACCAGTTGTTTAAAACTTTCCCACTCTAAACTCAAAGCATCAGGCCCCAACTTTTTATCCTTTACAAATTTATCTTTATCCTCAAGTATGGACACTTTGCCCAATTTCCGTATGCAAATATAGGAGAGCAAAGAACCTGAAAAACGCAGGACCACCTTTGAGTATTTGGGTATGTTTTCATCATTCCTGTACTCAAACCTTCCAGTCATCCCAAAATGCACCATTAAATATTTGCCGTCTTCTGTCTTTCCAAAAAAATACTTGCCATGCCTGGCAGTGCTGTTAATCCGGCTTCCGGTTAAATTGCCAGCCAATTTTTGCACACTAGCATAAAAAAGGATAGAGCTATCCAACACCTCTACTTTTTTAATGATACGGTTTAAGCTGGTACGGTTAAAATAATTTTTATATATTTCCACATCCGGTAACTCAGGCATAAAACTTATTTTATTTTTTTAGTTGATTCCCTTTCAACTATTTTTGTTTTTAAATAAACTATTTCTTTTTTAAAGCTTTTTCTGTTTATAGCATTAAACAAAATCTTTGCCCCCACCTTTCCCATTTTTCTTTTAGGAAGGTTTACGGAGGTCATGGAGGGATTTGAAAATCTGCTGGTATCTATATTGCCATAGCCAACTACAGATACCGAGTTGGGAACATTAAACCCTTTATCCTGTAAAGCCCTCATGGCACCAAGGCCCATAATGTCTGTCTGAGCAAGAATTGCAGTAAATCCCAATTTCTCATTTTTTAAATAATCAGTTATCCTGTCATAGCTGTACTTGTATTGGTTTAATACTATATTGTCTGCCAAAAACACCATGTTCTTGTTTAACTTAATTCTATTTTTGCTTAAGCCTTCCAGGTATCCACTATATTTACTTTCAGGAATTATAATTTCACCTGAACTCCAGCCCACATAACTTATCTTCCGGTGCCCTTTTTCCACCAGGTAGTCTATAGCCCCCCTAATTGCCCTTTTGCTGTCAATAACCACTGAGGGAAAATCATTACCTTTGCATTTACGGTTTACCAGCACGAAATTTTCCAGGTAGCTTTCAGAAGACTCCCTAATCTTTCCAAAACTGCAGGAACCTCCTACAAAAATATAACCGTCTACAAACATGGATCCCAGTTTTTTTAACTGACCTATCTCTATTTTCTCGTCATAATAGGTATTTACAACTACCGTCAGGTAACCTTGTCTTTTCGATTCTTCGTCGATACCCTTGACCACTTCTGAGTAAAAAGGATTGTTAATGTCTGGAAGGATTATCCCAATAATTCCTGTTTTCTTCTTGCTTAAGCTCCTGGCAATTATATTTGGCTCATAGCTATATTTTTTAACTATTTTAAATATCTTTTGCTTGGTTTTCTCTTTTACATGCCTTTCCCCGGAAAGCGCATTGGAAACTGTAGAAGGAGATACTCCCACCAGCTTAGCTATGTCCCTTATGGTTAATTGCTTTTTTTTATTAGCCATGGTTTGCAATCTTGTTACAGTACAAAAAATGATATGCTACATGCACTAAACATTCAAACAGAAAAAATTTAGGGCAGTTTAGCTTCCCTGCCCTAATAATTATTGCTACCTGTACAGATTATAAAAGGCATCCAGGCCTAAATACCTGGCTTGGATATCAAGTTCTTCCTCAATCCTTATCAGCTGGTTATATTTACAAACCCTGTCTGTCCTTGAGGGAGCTCCAGTTTTAATCTGCCCAGCATTTACTCCAACTACTATATCCGCTATAGAAGTGTCTTCGGTTTCACCAGACCTATGAGATACCACCGCACTATAGCCTGCTTGTTTTGCCATTTCTATTGCTTCCAGAGTCTCGGTTAGAGTACCTATCTGATTCACTTTTATGAGTATGGAATTTGCTACCCCAAGATCTATGCCTTTCTTCAGTCGTTTGGTATTGGTTACAAAAAGATCATCTCCTACAATTTGAACCTTGTTACCAAGCCTTGTGGTCAGTTCTTTCCATCCATCCCAATCCTCTTCGGCCATTCCGTCTTCTATGGAAATAATAGGATAGCTGTTGGCCAATTTTTCATAGTAATCAACCATCTCCGAAGCAGTTAAAATTTTTTCTTCTCCTGCCAAATTATATTTCCCATTTTCAAAAAACTCAGTGGCTGCCGGATCTAAAGCTATATATACATCCTTTCCGGGTTCCAGCCCAGCTTTTTCTATCGCCTTTATAATATACTTAATAGCATCCTCATTAGTATCCAGGTTAGGGGCAAAACCGCCTTCATCTCCTACAGAGGTGCTCAACCCTTGTTCCTTTAATACTGACTTTAGGGCATGGAATACTTCTGCACCCATTCTCAGAGCTTGCCTAAAGGATTTTGCGCCAAGCGGCATCACCATAAACTCCTGCAGGTCCACACTATTATCAGCATGCTCCCCACCGTTTAAAATATTCATCATCGGCGCCGGAAGCAGGTTTGAATTAACCCCTCCAATATATTTATAGAATGGAACCTCCAAAGCCAAGGAGGAAGCCCTGGCAACAGAAAGAGATACCCCAAGCATAGCATTAGCCCCCAGTTTGCCTTTGTTCTCTGTTCCGTCCAATTCTATCATCAACTGGTCTATCTCCCGTTGGTTAATAGCATCCATGTTTTCCAGCTCAGGAGCTATTACACTATTAATATTCTCAACGGCCTTTATAACCCCCTTTCCGCCATATCTGTTTTTATCTCCATCCCTAAGCTCAACCGCCTCAAACTGACCAGTAGATGCACCGGAGGGAACTGCAGCCCTTCCTACTGCCCCGCAATCCAGGATTGTTTCAACTTCCACCGTAGGGTTACCCCTGGAATCCAGAATTTCCCTTCCGTAAACGTCAATTATGGTTGTCCATTCGCTCATAAATTTTCTCCTTTTAAAGCTTATATTAACTAACGTATTATATCATATTAAATAATCTTATTTTTTTTAATACTTGAAATCTTTGTAAATAAATATATAATTTATTTCATATTGAATTCGATATATATTGAAATGAGCAATAATAATCCCATAGAAGAAGAAATAAAGAATTTTATCCAGCAAAGGATAGAAAGGGACATCAAAGATCCTAAAACCTTTGCCGAAAATATTTTTAAAAATATTAAGAAGCACTGGATATTTGGTAAAAGAAGTTTTCAGCCCTGGGTAGAAAGCCCTGACATAAACCCTTTTGTTAACATGATTTTAACCAGGAGCGGCCTCCTCCCCCTCTATACATTGCACCTGCTAAATGGAAGAGAAATGTTCGGAAGCGAAATTATGAGCGAAATAGAAAAAAGGACCAATAACTGTTGGAGCGCTAACCCCGGGGCAATTTACCCATTATTAAAAGAACTGGAGGAAGAAAAGTTTGTGGAAGGCTACTGGAACCTAGAGCAAGATCACCCCAGAAGAATTTATAAAATTACTAGCAGGGGGAAAAAAGAATATGAGTTGCTTAAAGCAGTGCTTAAGTCACAGCTAAAAGAGTCGATTAACATTTTTTCTAAAATTTTTAAAGATATATTTGAAAATAAAGGAAAAAAACAGGATATAAGCCATGAAAAATAAAATTAAAATTTTATCAATTCTGCTTACCGTATCCATTTTAATTTTTCAGCTAGCACTTACTTCATGCCAAAGGGATACAGAACCAGAGATAAAAACTTTCACCGTAAAGAGGGACGATGTTGTGCAGACAGTCACTTCCACCGGGCATGTGGTTGCAGACCAGCAAAAAAATTACGCCTTGCAGTCATCAGGTGAAGTACTTATTACATTAGAAAAAGGAGAAAAATTCCAGAAAGGAGATACAATCTTTAAAATTGACAACCAGAGGACTAAATTGAATATAGAAAACGCTGAAGAGAACCTAAAAATAGCTCAAAGCTCCCTGGACCAGGCAAAGATAAATTACCAGCAGGCCTTAGATGCAAACCATATAGCAGTCCAACTGGCTGAATCCAATAAAGATCTGGCCGAACAGAATACACAAAATGCACTCATTGCATTAAACGATGCATACAGGCTGGCAAATGAATCCAATGACTATGCTGAAGCCGCACTGGAGAGCGCAAGGACTTCCCTGGTTACTTCCCAGATTGCTATTGAGGGAGCAGAGCAGGCTGTAACCGATGCTAACAAGATACTGGAGGAAGCCGAAGACGGCAGATATAATGACACCCAAATTGCCCAATATGAATCAAATATAAATACAGCCGAGAATAACCTGGAAAGCGCCCAGGCCAGCATGGAATCCACGCAAGCCCAGGTAGAAGTTTCAGAAGCATCCTCAGAGCAGACCAAGGCCCAATCAAAGTCACAAGCCCATTCTGCAGAAGGAGCTTACCAGCAGGCTCTTATAAACCAGAGCACAACTTACTGGTCGACACTAGGAGAAACCCAAAATGCAGAAAAACAAATTTTACTGGCCCGGGAAGGAATGAGCCAGGCGGAATACCAGATAAATTTAACAGAAATCAGTTTAGAGCTTGCCGAGCTAGATTTAGATAAAAACAAGGTAATTGCCCCTTTTGACGGCTTGGTTCTAGCCACCAATTTTTCTCAAGGTGAATTGGCTTCCCCGGGAGTGACTGTTATTTCCATAATCGAAAATAAATTCATAATCTCTTCCCAAATTGATGAAACTGACATAGGAAAAATAGAAATGGGACAGGAAGCTAGCTTTACCCTTGATGCCTATTATGGCAAAAACTTTAAGGGTAAGTTAACATACATATCTCCAATTTCAGAAAATATCGGCGGGATTGTGTCTTATGAAATTGAGGTGTTACCTGAAAGCAACCAGAATTTAATTCACGGGCTAACTGCCAACCTGGAAATAGAATCTCTCAAGGCAGAAGATATTCTTGTAGTTCCCGCCAACTCTGTTTATGAACAAGAAGGAAATAATTTCGTGGACGTGCTTATAGATGAAAAGATAGAAAAAAGGGAAATAGAAATAGGAGAATTAAGCTATGAATATGCTGAGGTCAGGTCAGGCTTAAAAGAAGGTGAGGTAATAGTTACATCAAGACTTGAAAATGAGTAACCAGCTAATAAACATAAAAAATATATCTAAAATATATAAAATAGGCAAAGTTGAAGTTAAAGCCCTCCGGAGAGTTGACCTGGCCATAAGAGAAGGAGAATTTGTAACGGTTATGGGGCCTTCCGGTTCCGGCAAATCTACCCTTATGAATATAATAGGCTGCCTGGACACGCCCACATCTGGCAATTATTTTCTGGAAGATATTGATATAAGCAAATTGGATGACAACCAGCTTGCCGAAATCAGGAATAAAAAAATTGGTTTTGTTTTCCAGACTTTTAACTTGCTTTTCCGTTCCAATGTATACAGGAATGTTGAGCTTCCCCTAATCTATTCAAAATACAAGGGAGACCGCAAGAAAAAAGTGCTTGATTCTATCAATTCCGTAGGCCTAACCCAATGGATAAGCCACCGCCCCAATGAGCTTTCCGGCGGCCAAAAGCAAAGGGTGGCTATTGCCAGGGCCTTGGTAAATGATCCTTCTATTATACTTGCGGACGAACCTACCGGTAACCTGGACTCTATAACCGGAGAAGAAATAATAGCAATATTCCAAAAGCTAAACAGGCAAGGCAAGACCATACTAATGGTAACCCATGAGCTGGAAATAGCCAGGCATACCCAGAAAATAATATACCTGCGGGATGGCCTGGTATACAATCAGGAAAAAATAGATAGTCCCATAGATGCTGAAGAAAACCTAAGAAAAATGCCCAGAATCGAAGATAGGGTAAACTGACATGTGGAGATTATTGGAAAATATAAAAATTGCATTCCAGGCATTAGGCCTAAACAAGCTAAGGTCATTTCTTACCATGCTGGGAATAATTATAGGGGTTGGAGCGGTAGTGGCCATGCTCTCTATAGGCACTGGAGCCCAGGATATGGTGCTGGAAAACATCCAGGATATTGGCTCCAATTTAATTATAGTGTCACCCGGGCAGAGGGAACAAAACCCCGGCTATGAACAAATGCTGGGAACCCAGAAGCAAGACCAGCTAAAGGCCAGGGATGTTCAAGCAATAAACAAAAGGGCCCAATATATAGATGGGGCAATACCAGTAATTTTAAGCTCTTCTATAGTATCCTATTTGGGGGAAAATTCAAAAGTAAGCATATATGCTTCCTCAGAAGACGCTGAATACATCTACAATTTTGAAATTGAAAAGGGCATTTTTTACAGCTCCAGTGATGTTGCAAATTCTTCCAATGTAGCTATTTTAGGCCAAACAGTAATCGAGGACCTTTTCGGCAAAAAGGACCCCATTGGGGAATTAATAAAAATTGACGGCAAAAATTTTACGGTTATCGGTACAGTAAAAGAAATGGGAACTGACCAATTCGGAAATGACCAGGATAATATGGTATCATTACCTATAACCACTGCACAGAACAAGCTATACGGGCTAGACTATATAAACCTTATACTGGCAAAAGCCGACAATGAGCAGGTTATTGGGGAAGCAACAGAAGAGATAACCAGGATCTTAAGGGAGGCTCATAATTTAAGGCCAGGCGAAAACAATGATTTTACAGTGCAAAGCCAGACCCAGATACTTGACATAGTGGGAAGCATAACCAACATTTTTACAATAACCATTGCTGGAATAGCAAGCATATCCTTGCTGGTTGGCGGCATTGGTATCATGAATATCATGCTGGTATCAGTAACAGAAAGAACCAGGGAAATAGGGATAAGGAAAGCAGTGGGGGCTAAAAACAAAGATATTTTACTCCAGTTCCTTATAGAAAGCTTAGTGCTTAGCATTAGCGGGGGTATAGTTGGAATATTATTTGCAGTTTCAATATCTTTTTTAATCAACTATTTTACAGTACTTAATACCTCAATTTCTGCTTTCCCCATAATGCTTGCATTAAGCTTTTCAACTATTGTTGGCTTGTTTTTTGGAATTTATCCCGCCATGCGTGCAGCCAGGCTTAATCCCATTGAAGCCTTAAGGTATGAATAGATTATAAGAATTTGCTGCTCGTTCACCACCTATCAGAACCTGATTTAGATATATTTTAAGTTTACCAGGTTAAAAAATACCATGATCTATGGTGCTAAAGTAAAATTTTGAGAATCAATTTGGATACTCTATAGGTCAGAACAAAATCATATTGTTATTTGTAAATTTAGAATTTAATA
>JBNJCV010000038.1:0-15331 GCA_051744245.1 Actinomycetota bacterium
CAGCAAGGCCATCAGCCTTGGCCATGGAAGTCAGTATCCCTGACCCCTGGGCTCCGGCAGGCTTAAAATAATAGGTGTCTCTCTATTGAGAGAGGATAACCCGGGCAAAGTTAGTCCTTCCCTTTTATGCCTTATATCTTCAAGGGATTTTGCCCTGACTTTCTTTCTAAATAAGTCCTTGTATCCCATCATTTTCCTAATCAGCGGTCTTGCATACATTTCAAAGCAAACTATAACCGATACTGGATTTCCAGGAAGCCCAAAAATCATCTTGTCCCCGGAAGTCAGGAAAGTTAACGGTTTTCCAGGTTTTTGGTTTACCCTCCAGAATATAAGCTCTGCCCCGGCATCTACGAGGATTTCCTTTACGTAATCATATTCTCCTACTGAAACCCCGCCGCTTAACAGGAGCATGTCGCAATCATTTAATGCCCCGGATATGTTCTTTTTTAAACTCTCCCTGTGGTCTGGCACAATCCCATACCTTACAGGTTTTGCGCCGGCTTCCTTTACCTGGGAAGCCAGGGAATAGCTATTGCTGTCCCTAACCTTTCCGGGTGAAAGTTTTTTATCTATTTCAATTATTTCATTACCAGTAGAAATTATTCCCACCCTGGGGGGAGCATAAACAGTAACTTCACCTACTCCCAGGGAAGCCAATATCCCGATATCTGCAGGGTAAAGCTTCTTGCCCTTGGACAGGGCCAGATCTCCCTTTTTTATATCTTCACCCTTTAACCTGATATTTTCTCCCTTGCTGCATTCACTGCATACCAGGAGATTGCTGCCTTCGCTTTCTGTATCTTCTTTTATTACCACACAGTCACATCCTCTGGGGATAGCAGCACCAGTCATTATGGGGATACAAAAGCCTGGCTCCAGTTCTGTTTTGCTAGTATCTTCTGCCGCGATATCCCCCTTATAGATCCTTAGCCTGGCTGGAGAACTTCTACTGGCTCCTTTTATGTCAGCAGCCCTTACCGCAAATCCATCCATGGCAGAATTATCATAATTGGGGATATTGTCTTTTGATTTTATATCCTCAGCCAGAAAAAGATTAAGGCTGTCAAGCAGTGGATATTTAGACAACCCGAGGCTAAACCTGGTCGATAATACCTTTTTTTTGAGCTTCTTTTACGCTAAGCAATTCTCTAATATGTATATTTTTGCCTAATTATACCTTTTAAAGGCAATTTATATCAACAATTTAACCCTAATTATATTGCTTTATTAATATTTCGTATTTGATAAAGCCCATTTTTTAAAAAGCCTTTATCATGGGTTCTAGGCTTTAAAAAAAAGAGAGCAAAAACAATATTTTAACTAGAGATAGATATGTTCAATCCAAACTAATAAAATAATGCATTAAGGATTAAATGTTTTATTAATATATACACATTAGAAAAAATAAGAAATAATTTATATAATAATTAAAAATGCTTAAGCCTATTTTTTAAAAGAAAGAGCAAAGGCAATGAGAAAAACAAGATTTATAATAATTCTTTATTCTATACTGGCAGGCATAGGCGTCTGGCTGGTAGATGAAACTCTGGATTATTTTCTCTATTACAAGGGTTCCCTGGGTTATCTTGACTTGCTCTTTTTTAATGTGCCTCCCCAGGAAGTGTACATGCGTTGGATTGTGATAGCTGCTTTTCTGATTTACGGGGTAATAATTTCTAATTATGTGGCAAGCTTTAAAAAAATGAAGGATAAAGCTGGCAGCCTTGCCAAATTTCCGGTTGAAAACCCCAATCCGGTACTAAGGATATCAAAAGGAGGCCCAGTCCTGTATTTTTATCCTGCAGGCAGCATCGTATTAAAGGAATGGAAAGGCGGCACTGGAGAAAACGTGCCCAAAAAATGGGGTAATTTGGTAAAACAGGCTTTTTGTAACAAATTTTACCCAGTTTATAGAAGCGGTTAGACAGCTGGGATTGTACTGGCTAATTATAAATGAAATACCACCAAGAAGGTAAATATGGCAGGTAAAAAGTTAAATACATTAATAATTGAAGATTCAGAAAACGACGCTTTGTTAGTGGTTGAGCAGCTAAAGAGAGAAGGTTTTGAGGTCTCCTTTGAGAGGGTAGAAACAAGGAATGCTTTTAAAGCAGCGGTTGAGAAGAGAAAGTGGGATGTAATTTTAGCTGACTACAAATTGCCCCAATTTAATGCTGACGAGGCCTTAAAGCTGCTCCATGAGCAGGAACTGGATATCCCTTTCATTGTGGTATCCGGAAATATTGGAGAGAATGTGGCAGTAAACCTGATGAAAAGAGGCGCTCATGATTATATCATGAAAGACAATCTTACCCGGCTCTATTCTGTAGTTGACCGGGAGGTAAGGGATGCAAGGATACGGGAAGAGAAAAGGAAAACAGAAAAAGAGCTAATAGAAAGTATAAAGCGGCTGGACTTGGCAGTAAAGGCGGCAAATTTAGGAACCTGGGACTATGACATAAAAAAAGGAATCCTAAGGTTTAATAGAGAATGGGCCAGGATGGTGGGCGTCAGCACAGATAAATTAAGCAGAAAAATAAGCGAGCTTAGGGAGCTAATCCATCCCGAAGACAGAAAAAAGGTGTTTGAAAAACTAAACCGGTACCTGTCTGGAAAGAGAGAAGATTATGAGGCTGAGCACCGCATAAAATGTAAATCCGGAGACTGGAAGTGGGTATTTTCCCGGGGTAGGATTTTTGAAAGGGGTGAAGATGGCAAGCCAGTCAGGATGTTTGGCATAAATTTAGACATAGACGAAGCAAAGAAAGCAGAGCTGAAAAGAGAAGAAGAAATAAGGGCTGCTTTTGAACAGATGGTTAATACTTTAAGTGATATTGTGGAGATAAAGGATGCCTATACTGCCGGGCACCAGAAAAAAGTGGCTGTACTGGCAGCAGGGATTGCAAAGGAGATGGGCTTTTCCCCTGAGTTTATTGAAACTGTAAAGCTTGCAGCAATGATACATGATTTAGGAAAGATCTCTATTCCTGCATCAATTTTAAGTAAGCCGGGCAAGTTAAGCGATATTGAATGGAAACTTATAAAAACCCATCCTATCGAAGCTGATAATATTCTGAAAAACAATAAGACTATGGAATACTGCAGGAAAATAATATTGCAGCACCATGAAAGAATGGACGGGTCCGGCTATCCCAAGGGGCTGAAAGGAGAAGAAATCATGATGGAAGCAAAGATTATAGCAGTTGCGGATGTGGTAGAGGCAATGACTTCCTACCGGCCTTACAGGCAGGCTTTAGGGCTGGAGGCGGCTACAAAAGAGATTATCAAAAACAAAGGGAAGCTTTATGACAAACCAGTTGTTGAAGCCTGCATAAAAGTTATAGAAAGGGATCCCTCGATCATAAGGTAATGGGCTGGCCTTGTGCCGCTGTTTTTCCAGTTAGTATAATAATAAAAAAATGGTTCACCTTGTTTGTTATGCATAAAAAGCTTGTAAAAATATTTATAGTGGCTTCTGCTTTAGCCTTGTTATTTTCTGCCTGCAACATTCCTCCAGTTGAAGGACAGGACGGGGGAAAAGAGGCAAATAAAACAGTCCAAGCGGTTGAAAATCAACAAGAAACCAAGCCAGTAGAAGCTGTGCCGGAAGAAGAAGAAATTAAAGAAAACATACCTAATGATATAATGTTTTACAGCCCACAGGCAGATTTCGCATTTGTATATCCCCAGGATAAGGTAATACTGTCATCCGACCCTCACCTTAATGCTGGCAGGGGTAAACTATCTTTATATGTCCAGGTATCAAAAGTTGAAGATCTGAAAGATCCTGAAAAAGCTATAGAAGAAAAAGAAGCCTTAGAAAGTGGAGATTTTGGAAAAGAGGATGGCTTTGCCTACAGCCCTTCCAAAAAAGTATATGAGGCTGGAAACAGGAAGGTTAAGGAATACATGGTATTTTCAAGAAATGATATTTGCAGCGTAACCTTTGAAAGGAAGGCAGTCTTTTACAATGAGGGATACCGGGTGGAGATAACCCTGCTGGGGGATAAGGATAAAATTACTGAATCCATGGAAAAGTATTTTACCCGTGATAGAGAAAACTGCGGACAGGATCTGGTATGGGCTCCCGGGGGCCAGGACGGTTTCTACCAGGATATAATAAGCGGGGAGGCTCAAGGGGAAGCTCAGCAATGGTATGATGTATTTGAGTCAATTAAATATCTGTTGCAGATAAATTATTATAAAGGTGCTTCGGCAGGGTATAACAGGGTAATAGATAACAGGGATTACCAGAGAGATGAAGAATTTCCTTATGAGATTACTATTGCCTATCCGGAGCTTTTTTCCTCCGTTCACGGTGGCGAAAATTTAAACCAATATATTGTAGAAGAAAATGTGGAACCGGTAGTAGCTGATTTTAAAGATATCGTAGACAGATCAAGAGGCTCTGAGGTAATAAACAAAGAAATTGGCTACCTGCTTACTATTGATTATAGCATTATCACCTACACCAACAGCATTGCCTCCCTTACCCTTGATTTCTACCCTTATACCGGCGGTGCCCATGGCCTGTATTATTTCCAGACTGTAAATTATGATTTTGAAAATAATAAATTGATTGGCTTGGAAGATATTTTTAAGCCGGACTCAGGCTACCTGGAATTCTTATCAGGATATTGTTTTGAAGATATAAAGAGGCAGATGGAGGACATGGGAATTGAGCCTGACCTTGAATGGATAAGGGACGGCACAGAGCCAGTGGAGGAAAATTACTCCCAGTTCCTTATAACAGCAGAAGGCCTTGTAATAAAGTTCCTGCCTTATCAGGTTGGACCGTGGGCAGCAGGAGATTTTTCGGTAACTATCCCTTACGGGGAAATAAGGGAAAGTGTTGCGGATAAATTTTCTGCAGTTATTTTAAAAATTGCTGCTATCGAAGAAAAAGCATACAAGCTCTTAAGTGGAAACTTAACATTTACATAAAATGTCTGAAAAGTTAAGTAATAGGTAGTGGCATATAAAGCTTATTCATCAATACTCTGGTCTGTTTCGGTATCTCAAGGTCAATCCACCTATCTTAGGTTCTGGCTTTTCTATACCTACCCAGATGAAGAACTACATCCAAAGGGCTGTAGCTGGAAAGAATCAGTTTATGGTAAATTTTATAGAAATCATAAAGCATTAACAAGGTATCCTGTAAACATCCCTGCATGGAATAGTTATTTCTTATATAGCTCTTATAAACACGAACTACATTTTTAAAGTTACTGGATCCCTGCTCAATATCTACCCCATTTTAAAATAGCTGTACATTTTCTGACCAAGACCTCCAATGTTACTGGCAAGAGATAGAGTTCCAAACCTATGCTCTAATATTCTAAAAGAGTCAAGCTATAGCCCAAGCCCAAGATGAGTTTCTATTCTTTTACAATAATTTTTTGATTCAGTTACTTTTAGCTTTGTAAAACTTATTTATGGCATTGATAATATTACAACTATAGCCAGGTAGTAATGTATATTTTTGAGGGAATTGAAACAATATATACACATCAGGCAGATTAAGTTTAGAGCAGCATAGCATTTTAATTTCATATGTGTTAATATTAGTTTACATATGTTAATCTGACCTTACATTATGAAAAATAAATTAAATGAAATACTAAATACCACCTCCAAGGTTAAAATAATACGCCTTTTTGTCTCCAAGAGGAAAGACTTTTATGCAACCGGTCGTGAAGTTGGTAAGCAATCGGGATTGTCTGCGCCGGCAGCCCATAATGCTTTAAAAGACTTATACAATCACAATATTTTGAACAGAGACATTATAGGAAAGCAGCACCTGTACAGGCTAAATGCCAAAAACAGGATAGTTAAGGATATCCTTATCCCTGCTTTTAGAAAAGAGCTGGATACCAAGAAGGATATCTCTAAATTCTTAAGGAAAGAAATCTCAGCTAATAACCTGAAGGATAGGATACTATCTCTTATGGTCTATGGAAGTGTTGCCAGAAACAGGGTAAGCGAAACAAGTGATGTAGATATTGCGGTAATCGTTAAAGAGGAAAAAGACAAAATGGATGTAGAAAAGATATTTATTGAGGTTATTTCATCCAAGTTTTCTGAATATTTTGGTGTCCAGCTTGATCCTTATATAAAAACAGAGACTGAATTTTTGAAAAAGATAAGGGAGAACAAACCTCCGGTTTCAACACTGGTAAAAGCATACAAGATGGTTTACGGAAAAGACCCTTTGGAAATTAGTTAATATGGCAGCAAGAAAGATAAAAGTAAAGAAAGAAGATAAGTCAAAATCACCTAGATACTTAAAAAAAGCAGAGGACAATTATAATCAAATGATAGAGGCACTCAATAATAACAACTATAATGCAGCAGCAACACTGGCTATACAGGTAGCACTATCTGCAGCTGATGCTGTATGTATACATGAAAAAAATATCCGTTCAATATCAGAGAACCATTCTGACTTATGCGATCTAATAAAGTCCCTTCCCTTGGTTGAGGCTAAGAATAAAAGTTTGGTTCTTAAAAGAATTATTTCCAAAAAAAATCTGGTTCAATACGAAAGTAGGAGCATGTATAAAAAAGAGGCTAATCAAATTGTAAAAGGTGCAACCAGATTTTATCAATGGGTAAACTCACTTATAGGATAAATTATTACCGCGTACCCGTATTTGCTTCTTTTCTTTTGGCAGCAGAACAATTACTCCATTGTCCTCGACTCTAATGTTTTTGCCGTCGAGAGGGTTATTAAACTAGCTAAACCTGGCTGAATCTTTCAATAAATAAAGAAGATTTATTACCTAACTCTTAAAGTTAATAATAGTTAAAAGGGCATTATATGAGATATATCATATGGTATCGGTTGAGTACCTACAAAATTATATTGATGGGGTAACTTTTAGGTTTAATAATAGGGCTAAGAGTGAGGTGTTTTGATTGATATTAAAAAATGCTGTTACTGTATAATATTAGTTAATAATTTGTGGTGGCACAATGCTGTTGAGACAGCTGGTACAATAGTAGTGAGAAATTACATAGTATTTCTGCATTAAGCAATTGGAACATTATTACAATTAAATAGATAATTCCAAACATTTATTTCCTATGCAACAGGCTTTAAAGTGAAATCATGATAAATGGAATCAATATTTCCAAAAATACATGTAAAATGGAATTTACAAATCCAAAATGCATTGTAAAATGGAACTATGTATTCCAGAATAATTAAAAAACCTAAAAATAAGAGCTTTTTTTTGTTTGGCCCCAGGGGAACTGGAAAAACTACCTGGGTAAAAAGAACTTTCAGGGAAGGCATATATCTGGATTTGCTTGAAGCAAGGCTTTACAATGAGCTGCTGGCAGACCCTCAGAGACTTGAAAATTACATACCCTCTAATTTTAAAGGCTGGATCGTAATAGATGAGGTACAGAGAGTTCCCGAAATTTTAAATGAAGTTCACAGGCTAATTGAGGGCAGCCATTACCGATTTGTCTTAACTGGGTCCAGTGCTAGAAAGTTAAAAAGAAACGGGCCAAACCTTCTAGCAGGAAGGGCCTTGACTTATTTTATGCACCCGCTTACGGTACCCGAGCTGGGCCGGGACTTTAGCTTAAAGCATTCGCTGCTATATGGTAATTTGCCTCCTGCATACACAGAAGATAACCCTGGCGGGTTTCTAGAAAGCTATATACAGACTTACCTGCAGGAAGAAGTAAGGCAGGAAGGCTTAACCAGAAATCTTGGCGCCTTTGCACGGTTTATGGAGTCTGCCAGTTTTTCCCAGGGAGAAGTTTTAAATATTTCAGAAGTTGCAAGGGAAAGTTCAGTTAAAAGAAAAATTGTTGAAAACTATTTTACCATTCTTGAGGACTTGATGATTGCCTACAGAATACCAGTTTTTACCAAACGGGCAAAAAGAAGATTGGTTTCACATCCCAAGTTTTATTACTTTGATGTTGGCATCTACAGGGTTATAAGGCCTATGGGTTCCCTGGACTCCCCACAAGAAGCAGAGGGAATAGCTTTTGAAAGCTTATTTTTCCAGGAGGCAATGGCCATAAATGACTATCTAAAACTGGGTTATAAGATATATTACTGGAGGACAAGCAACGGGCAGGAAGTTGATTTCGTTTTATATGGGAAAAAGGGAATACTAGCATTTGAGATTAAAAGAAGAGCCAAGGTTACTGCTAAACACACCCGGGGCTTGCGGTCTTTTTTAAAAGATTATCCCGAAGCTCGGGCTTACCTGATTTATAGAGGCAGAAGAATCTTGGAGGAAGGTAATATAAAGATTCTCCCAATTCAATATACTTTAGAAAACTTAGCAGAAATCCTAAAGCAGCAATAATATTTTTTTAAGGGTTGCTACAGATAATTATTAAAATCAGTTGACAGCAATTTGGCAAGCTAAAAATTACTTTCTATAACCCTGCAAAGTTGAATACTTCTTAATTAAAGAAATTCTGGTTATTGTTTAAAATAAATTGTTTGTTATAATTTTGTTTAAATATTTTTATTATTTTCCACAACACCGGGAAAGGATTTAATGGCAGAAAACTTTGTTTATCCGAAAATATCCATAGCTATAGTTAACCTGAACGGTAAAAGTTACTTAAAAGATTGCCTGGACAGCTTAAAGCAGCTGGATTATCCCGCAGAAAAAATAGAGATAATTGTAGTTGATAATAATTCCAGCGACGGGTCAGTAGAGTTCCTTTCTTCTAACTTCCCGGAAGCCAAAGTTATAAAAAACAGGAAGAATATGGGTTTTGCCAGGGCTAATAACCAGGCAGCAGAAACAGCATCAGGGGAATATATAGCTTTCCTTAACAATGATACTAAAGTTGATCAAAAGTGGCTTATAGAGCTTCTAAGGCCTGTCTACCGGGACCCTGAAGTGGTATGCTCTGGCTCCCAGGTACTCTCCTTTGACGGCAAGAGGGTTGATTTTGCCGGGGGCATGATAAACTTTGAGGGCAAGGGTTTCCAGATAGATTACGGGGTAGCTGTAGATGAAGATAAAAAAGACTCAGACCGGTACATGCCTTTTGTAAATGGAGGGGCCATGCTGGTAAACAGGGACGTGTTTTTAGAGGCCGGCGGATTTGACGGGGACTTTTTTGCTTATTATGAGGACGTGGATTTTGGTTGGAGGCTCTGGGTTTTAGGGTTTAAAGTAGTTTATGCCCCCAAGTCCATTGTCTACCACGTGCACCACGGAACCTCCAAAATATTTAGCGAAGATAAACTAAGGTTCCTAAAGGAAAGGAATTCGCTTTATTCAGTTATAAAGAATTACGGCGATGAAAACCTGTCCAAGGCACTGGCTGCCACCCTGGGAAGCGTGTTTAACCGCCTGTTTGTGGATATCAAGTTTGACTGGAAGGATTATTACAGTTTTGAGGTAATAGATCCTGAAAAAAGCAAAAAAATTGCTGATAAGCTAAAAACTCAGATTGAAAATATAAGCATTGGCAAAGAGCCCCTGAGTTCAGTAATGGCAGTAAAAGACTTATTTGAAAACCTGCCCCAGCTGCTGGAGAAAAGGGAATGGATACAAAAAAACAGGGGAAGGGACGATAAGGCAGTATTTACCTATTTCAGGGGGCAGTTTTTAGCATTATCCCCGGATAAGGATTACCAGCAGAATCAGATAAACATTTTAAAGTCAACCGGCATCTATGATGTATTTAGCAAGCAGATAAAAAGGAAGCTTTTAATCGTGACCAGTGAAGTTGTATCCGGAGAGATGGCAGGGCCCGCAATCAGGGTATGGAATTTTGCCCAAGTGCTTTCCCGGTACATGGAGGTAAAGCTGGCCGTGCCTAACAAAGTAGAGCTTGCTCCCCAGCCTTTTGAAATTGTCCAGTACACCGATAATTCTTCACTGAGGCCGATAATAGAAGATTCAGACATAATACTTACCGGGGGAACAACTTTCGGAAGGTATGACTGCATAAAAAAATCAGGCAAATACCTGATAATGGATATATACGACCCTTATAACCTGGCAGCGCTGGCAGAATACAAGGATGAGTCATTTGACAAGAGGCTATCGGTGCATAAACTGGTCCACTATAACCTAAATGAACAATTCTACCACGGGGACTTCTTTTTATGCGCCTCTGAGAGGCAGAGGGATTTTTGGCTGGGAATGCTGGCGGCCCTAAACAGGATAAACCCCTATACCTATAACCAGGACCCCACGCTGAAAAAAATGATAAGCGTGGTGCCTTTTGGCCTGCCTTCCAATAAGCCCATGCATACAAGGGATGTGCTGAAAGGCAAAATAGATGGAATAGGAAAGGATGATTTTGTAATAATCTGGGGAGGGGGAATATATAACTGGTTTGATCCCTTAACCCTGGTAAGGGCAATGGAAAAGATAGGAAAAGATAGGGATGACATAAAGCTTTTCTTCATGGGCATAAAGCATCCCAACCCTGAAGTAAGGGAGATGCAACTAGCAAGTGAAACTGTAAGCCTGGCCAAAAAGCTGGGAGTACATGGCAAGAATGTATTTTTTAACTTTGGGTGGGTACCATATGAGGACAGGCAGAATTATCTCCTGGAATCCGATGCAGGAATCATCACCCATCCAGAGCAGATTGAGACCAGGTTCTCATTCAGGACCAGAATGCTGGATTATTTCTGGGCTGGGCTTCCCATTATTTCCACTGAAGGCGATAGCTTAAGCGAGCTTATAATGAAAAATAATCTGGGACTGGTAGTAAAAGCCGGTGATGCAGATAACCTCGCAGGCGCTATTTCCAGGATGGCAGATGACAAAAAGCTTTACAAAGGGTGCAGGGAAAATATAGAAAAGATAGCCCAAAACTACAGGTGGGATGATATCTGCAAACCTCTTATAGACTTTTGCATGGATCCGGTATCCAGCGCAGTAAGGAAAAGGGTTGAAGATGCCAGTACTGATGAAAACAAAATAGGTAAAAGCGGCAAGGCCCAGAAAAGCAAAATGTACCTGCTGGGAAGGTTTTTTTACCATTTCATAAGATCCCCCCGCTCAAGCTTTAGGTACATTTCAAATTACATGAGAGGGACATAGAAACTTCCTATGGCAGAAAAAAGGACCAGAAAGCAGAAGCTTAAAATCATTTTCAGGATTATAAACGTGGTTGTGGTAGTGGGTTTTGGCATTTTTTTAGTTTACTATCTTCTAAACAAGGTTGAAATTGACAGCATCAAGGAAGCATTCCTAAATATGTACAAGCCCACCATGGTGCTGGGCTTGACCATGATGTTTTTTGACGGGTTTCTTCGGGGTTACAGAAAAAAAATCCTTATAGGATCTGAACGGATAAGGATAACTGACCTGTTTTTTGTAGCTCATATCAGGAATGCCTTTAACATGGTGCTTCCCGCAAGGACAGGAGAACTTTCCTATGTTTACGTGCTTAAAAAGAAATTTAAGTTTCCCATTGAGATAGGGGTATCCACCCTGGCAGTAGCACTGGTATTTGACCTGGTTATAGTTTTTTCCCTTATAGTAATAGCCATAATAATAGTGGGGATAAATAGGTATGCGGTATCATCAACTGCGGTAATAGGAGTAGCAGTAGCACTCCTGGCCATATCTTTGCTCATACTTTTCTTTCTGTCAAAGATAATTGGAGCAGTTATAAGGGTTTTAGAAATTATTTTCAAAAAGACTGGGTGGAACCGGAACAAGGTAATAAATTATATTTACCAGAAGCTTGCAGGCATTAATGAAAACATAAAGATTATCCAGAAAAGGAGGATTTACGGCAGGGTATACTTTACCTCCATATTTATCAGGGTGGTAAAGTTTAGCATCTATTACTTTCTGATACACTCTCTTATGCAGCCTATGGGCTACAGCTTTGCAGACCTCAATTACTGGGTAATATTTCTGGCTACGGCAGCAGCAGAAATATCTGCAGTTCTTCCCACCCATGCATTGGCCGGCCTGGGAACTTATGAATTTGCTTTTGTGGCAGTGCTTACCATGCTTGGCTTCAGCGAAAGGATAGCCATAATAGTTGGTTTTAACTACCACATTATAAATTTAGTTTTTACCGTGATATTAGGGATATTATCTATTATAATACTGGCAATGCCATTTTATAAAATAAGGGAGATAAAAGCCGCGCATGAGGATACTGGTAACCGGGAGCAAGGGCCAGCTGGGAACTGAGCTAACCAACATAGCTCCCCAAAAACATAGCATATACGGATTCGACCTGGACATGGACATAACCAAACCTGCAGAAATAGAGGAAAAATTCTCTAAGGTAAAACCTGCTGTAGCAATCCATTGTGCAGCCATTACCGATGTTGACGGATGTGAGGATAAAAAAGATCTGACCTACCTTGTAAATACCAGGGGTACAGAGAACCTGGCTAAGGTTTGCCAGAAGTACGGGGCAGACCTATTATTTATTAGCTCTGATTACGTGTTTGACGGTGCCAAAGGCAGGCCCTATGTAGAGACTGATGCCCCTAATCCCTTAAGTGTTTATGGTGATTCCAAATACCAGGCAGAAAAAATTATAAAGGGGCTTCTTGATAACTATTATATACTAAGGACTACTGGAATCTACAGCAAATACGGCAAGAACTTTGTGGATACAGTAATAAAGGCAGGAAGGCAAAAAGAGGAGTTAAATATAGTAAATGACCAAATATGTACCCCCACTTACAGCCTGGATTTAGCAGAATGCATATATTCATTGCTGGATTTGGGAAAATATGGAATATACCATACAACTAACAATGGGGGCTGCAGCTGGTATGATTTTACAGCTGAAATTTTTAAGATTTTACAAATTAACACCCAACTACTGCCAATAGAAAGCAGCAGGCTGGGAAGAAAAGCAAAAAGGCCAGCCTTCTCAGTGCTGGAAAACCGCAACCTTGAGTCAAACCACATATATTTTTTCAGGCATTGGAGAGAAGCATTGAAAGAATACTTAACCGGAAACTATATCCATGCCAAAGATAAATAAAGCAGCAGCAAACACAATAAGAATAGCAGTTAGCCTTTCCCTTATAGGATTTTTGGTTTACCGCAACTGGGGAAACTTTAAAACTATAATGGAAGAAGCCAGGCATATTAATATCTTTTTTATATCCCTGGCTGTTTTTTTATACTTTTTAGGGGTGGCAGGAATGGTATACAGGTGGGGCATACTGCTACAAGGTTACAGGATAAAAATATTTAAGCCCTTTTTACTGCAGGCAGTAATGATAGGGTTTTTTTACAATAACTTACTTCCTACCAGCGTGGGCGGGGATGCCTACAGGGTTTACGATCTTCATAAGAATAAAAAGGTTGGCGTTAACACTGGCATATCCACAGTAGTACTGGAAAGGGTTATGGGTTCGGTAACAGGAGCTTTATTTTTGTTTTTTTCATTTTTGTTTGGAATGTATAAAATACTTAACTTTAATATGATCCTAAGCCTTATAATTGTATTTGTCGTAGGAGGCATGCTTATGGCCATACTGATAAATCCATATGTATTTAAGGTGGATGTCCTTTTTAAAAAGTTCAGGCTTCTAAGGAAAATAAGGCCAAAGGTAAAAACCTTTAGGGAAACCGTTATAAGCTACAGGGATAAGAAAAAGCACTTGCTTGTCTGTTTTGTATACAGCATCATAATACAGCTATTTATAATAGCCAGCTACTATTTTGCCTCCCAGTCCATCGGGTTGGGGATAACCTTTGCTAAATTTTTCTTTGTGGTGCCCTTTACCTCAATTGTTGCCAGTATACCCATAACCATAGGGGGAATTGGCCTGAGGGAAAATGCCCTTGCATACCTTATGATATTGCTTGGGGCAAATGAAAGCCGGGCTGCTCTTTTTTCCTTTCTGGTGCTTTTCATGATTCTCTTTAACGGGGTGCTGGGGGGCCTGGTTTACTTATTTAAGAATATTTTTTACAAGTCAAAAGGTATTATTTAAATAGGGAATTCATTATATTTTCAACATAAGGGGAGAGGTAAGTTTCATAGACAGGGCTTCCAATCAGCTGCAGAAAGAGCATTATGGAGAATATGAAAATTATAATATAAAAAAGATAATAAAGTATTTTTAGAATTACAGTTTTAAACATTTTAATTTTTCTGCTATTGTAATTACGTCTTTTTAATTATATAAATAATGAAAATAAATGTATAGGGGATAAGATGATTAGGGGATTTTTAATATTTTTAAATATAGTAGTTACACTTGTATACATAGCCATGTTTATATTCCTGGAACCCTTGTTCCAACTGGTTGACGGGTTTATAGTGGTATCACCTTTTCTTTTAAACTCGGCTAAGTTCTTCCTTCTAATTGTCATCGCCTTTTGTATTGGCAATCTAACCCAGGTTTTTACCAGAACCCGCTACGAAAAGAGTTTCTGGGATATAAAGAATTTTATAAAACTGTCTATCATACCTGCAATTTTCTTAATTGCCATAAGCATTGACCCTGTGCTGGATATTATTACCAGCCTTCCGATTATAAGGGAAAATCCTTCAGAATTTCTATACTATCTCATATCCTCAAGGTATGTGTGGATAATGTGGATCGGCTTTAACCTGGGAGCTTCCATAAAATTTTCCCATTATTACATGCCCAGGAGAGCTAAGACAGCCAGCAAGAACCAGGTAGTTTAATTATAAACAAAGAAAGGGTCCTTGTAATTGGCATTGGGGTCATTGAATACATTAATTATGGAACCGTCTTCAAATGAGTATAGATAAATTTGGTCCCTGCCGCTAACATTTGAGTCAAAGCCAATATATTTTCCATCCGGGGAAATAGTGGGGTGGGTATTGGTACCACCCATGTGGGTAACCTGGGCCAGCATCGCCCCGTTCATGTCCATAATCATTACCTCAGCTTTGCTTCCCAGGTACTTGCTGAAAACAATTATCTGACCGTTGCTGCTTATGTCCGGTACCCTGTTCCTGTTTCCGTCTTTGGTAATATAGGAGATATTTTCCCCGTTATAGTCCATAATTTTTATGTCTTCTTTGGTCCCGGATTCAAACAACACCAGTGGCCTGAAGGGATGAGTGGCAGGATGCCAGTCAAATGCTTCAGAGTTAAAGGTAAGCCTTTTGGTGTTAAGGTTTTCTACATTAACTCTGTACATTTCCCAGATATCCCCTTCACGCCTTTCATAGAATATATAGTCGCCATCATAGGACCAGGCAGGATAAGCGCTAAGGGTATTATCAGAGGTAAGCTGCTTTAGTCCGCTTCCATCTGTATTTATGGTAAATACCTGCCATAAGCCCCTAACTTCGGAAGTAAAGGCAATCTGTTCTCCATCTGGGGATGCGGTAGGATATAGGTCATCTACAT
>JBNJCV010000039.1:0-15279 GCA_051744245.1 Actinomycetota bacterium
TATTTTAAAAGAAGTAGATAAAAGAAGAGATGAGATAATAGCATGGACTAAAAAGCTTATAACTTATCCAAGCGAGAACCGGCCTCCAAATGGGTTTGAGGCTGATTTACAAAAATTTATAGAAAGAGAGTGCAAAAATCTTGGATTAGAAGTAGACACATTTGCTCCTGATTCTATAAAAGAAGCTAAGAGCCATCCTTGGTGGCTTTCTGGAAGAAATTATTCTAATAACAGAAACAATGTCGTAGGATTATGGAAAGGCAATTCTAAAGGCAAATCCTTACTCTTTAGTGGCCATGCTGATGTAGCTCCATTTGAACCAGGAGAATGGAAAGTTACCAAACCCTTTAGCCCAAAGATAATAGATGGGAAACTTTATGGTAGAGGTTCATCGGATCTTAAAGGGGGAATGTCCGCTGCCTTTTGGGCTATAAAAATACTCAAGGACATGGGTTTTGCTCCCCGTGGAGATATAATTTTTGAAAGCGTGGTAGATGAAGAATTTGCTGGAGGCAACGGCACTCTTGCTTCCCGACTTAAAGGATATAATACTGATCTGGCTGTATTAGTTGAGCCTACTAGAATGGAGATTTGTTCTGCTTGTTTAGGAGCTTTTCTTGGAGAAATAAAGCTAAAAGGCAATGCCGGAATGCCATACATGGGATTTGATATTCCTAATCCTATTTATGGCATGTCATCATTAATTGAAATTTTTAAAAAATGGGCTAAAGAGTGGATGGAAAATAATAGCCATCCACTCTTCCAAGATAAAGGTAAAGAACTCAAAGTTTTATTATGGGATATTAACTCAAAGAGTGAAGAAGAATTTACACAGATGGGAACCCCATTAGTAAGTAAACTTTCTTGGATTATTTGGTGTTATCCAGGAATTGATGAAAAAAAATTTAAAAAAGATTTTAGAGATTTTTGGGAAAAACAAGGTAAAGAAAATAATAATCTTAAACCATTTAGTATTGAGCATAAATTTACTTATCATTATGTAAGGCCGTGGGAAACAAATTGCGACAATAAAGCAGTAAAAGAAGTTATAGATACATATACAGACTATACCGGTAATAAATCTGTAGTAACAGGTGCCCCCTTCTCTTGTGATATGGCTATTTACGGTGATATTGGTAACATGCCCATAATAATATTAGGCCCTAGGGGGCAAAATTTACATGCTCCTGATGAATGGGTCTTGATAGAAGATATAATTAAACTTACTGGAATTTTTGTTACTTTGGCCATAAGATGGTCAGGCTAATATAGGAAGAGAATTAAAATGAAACTCATAGATGCCTCTGGACCAATATATGAAGGTATGTGATCTTATGGTTCACCATTTCCTGAATTCAAACTAAAAGAATTAGAACATCCTGATTTTGTAGAATTTGAAGCCTATTCTCAGGCTTTTGAGGGGTTTTCCATGGTTACTGGGACCTATTATTGATGGCCCAGCTCATGGTTTGGGGCTAAAAAAAGCTGACCCCATACACAGAATTCCCTTAGAGAATTTGTTTGAAGTAGATGCACATGTACTCAAATTTAATCTGGATAAGCTGAATAGGGAAAACGGAAAACCATATATATCTTTAGATAATATTTTACATGCTGAAAAGAGTAAAATTCCTAATAATTCTAACATTATCTTAGCTACAGGATGGGCCAGCATTGGTTTGAAAATGATTTTATTTCTAACTGCTGGTTTTTAAAAAAAGGTGCAGCTGAATATTTGGTAGAAAAGAAACCGTTTTTGTTAGCTATGGACACTCCTTCTATTGATAATGTTAAAAATGAACAAGGCCTATGGCCGTTAATTTTTAATAACGGAATATATTTGGTAGCTCCCCTTGTAAATCTTGAAAAAATTAAAAAATTTAAAGTTGAGTTATATGTTCTTCCTTTAAAAATTTTAAATACCACAGGATTGCCCTGTAGAGTAGTAATAAACAGGAATAAGTTAGCAAATAACTTGTCAACTTATATTAACCTTACTAAACCACTAGACAAGATAGAAAGCCACTACAGTAACTATATGCTCTTAAGTTGATACCTTCTATGTATGCAGAATTAAAGGTATAGGTAGAATTTATCAGTTTAGTGCAATAGATACCTACTCCTCATTTGGATTTGCATATTTTTATACGGATAAGACTTCTAAATCTGCCATAGATTTTATATCAAAAACTGTAAAAATTTTTGATTATATAAGTATAACAGTTGAAAGAATTTTAACTAACCGTGGCAAAGAATATACTATCCACTGTAATGGTGGATTCCATCTATTTGAAGAGTATCTAGAATATAAAGGTATCGAGCACCACTACACTAAATTTAGGCATCCCTTAACCAATGGATTTGTAGAAAGATTCCAAAGTGCTATCTTAGAAGAATCCTAACAGCCTTCCATTGCTTAAAAAAATATTTAGCAGCTTTAAGATGATTTGAGCAAGTTTCTATATTTTTATAATTTCCAAAGAACACATCAAGGTTATAGAACCAGAGGTTTAAACCCTTGTGATCTTTTATATAAATATGGTGACTTTTTATCATTATCACCATAATATTAAATTTATTCCTGGAGGGAGTTAAACTGTAAGCACCAAGCTTAGATAGCTAATTATTACTTTATTAATTTAATTAATTTAATTATAATTTTTATATATTGCCAATAAACTTGGAGAAATTTTTATGAGAAATATTAGCAAGGTTGCACCAGACTGGTGGGACTACACCACATTAGATAAAGATATTTTAATAGAGGCTGCAAAACTTAAAACTAAAGATATAAAAAATTTATCTAGAAATGGTTTTAAGATAAGATTTTTTGATACTATTGAATCTTTCTATACCGCAGAAGCATTAGAATACATCCAGGTATGGCGTAAATCTACTTCTGACAACCCGAAAGGTATTTGCGGACCAATAGGGCCTGTTGAGCAATTGCCTTTAGTTGCAAAAATTGTTAATGACCTAGAGATTAATATAAAAGATGGCCACTTTTGGGCAATGGATGAATGGTGTATTAACGGTAAAGAGGTAAATATCAATAACCCATTAAGTTTCAAAAAAACTAATATGGATCTTTGGTATAAAAAAATAAGGGAAGATCTAAAAATGCCTTTAGAAAATTTACATTTTCCTACTGTTAAAAATTTAAAAGAATATTCTAAATCTTATAACCAAATAAAATGTTTATTAATGCAAGGCGGCCAAGGAGAAACTAAGCACTGGGCTTTTAATGATCCGGTAAAACGAAAAGGAGAATATAAGGAAAATCCTCCTTCCCCAGAAGATTACAAAAAGCTTTCGGCAAGAATTGTTAATTTACATCCATTAACTTTATTACAAAACGCTAGAACTTCCAGTGGTGGAGAAATATATAAAATCCCGTCTTCTGCTTTAACTGTTGGTCCAACAGAAACTTGGAAATCTGAAAATGTTTCTATTTGGCATGCGGGAGTACACGATAACTCATTCGGTATGCGTTTGACAACATATATGATTTCAAAAAAGATAATGGATACATCCGTTCCAATGTCTTTACTTGCTAGTCACCCAAGTGTAATTTTTAACTTTTTTAGACCTGCTTTAGAAAAATTTGATTCTGGATCAGGAATGCACTAATAAAATATAATTATATTTATTACAACTAACGGAGGTGTTAATATTGAAAGTTTTAGCAGTAGGAGCTCACCCAGATGACCTAGAGATACTATGCGCAGGAACGCTTGCGCGCTATGCAAAAGAAGGAAATGAAGTATACATGTGTCATGTTTGCGACGGAAATAAAGGAAGCTTAGAACACACATCTGAAGAAATTGCAAAGATTAGGGATAAGGAAGCCAAAGAATCAGCAAAAGTGATAGGAGCTACACCTTTATGGGCTGGAATCTCAGATGGGGAAGTGGTAGTGGATTTAAAATCAAGGGAAAGAATAATAGATGTAATAAGGCAAGCGGATCCCAACCTTATTATCACGCATTCTCCAAATGATTACCATTCTGACCATGTTAATACCAGCAAGCTGGTATTTGAAGCAACTTATCTTGCAAATCTTAAGTTATGGAAAACAGAATATGATGCTTCAACTAAACTCCCATACCTATATTACATGGACACATTAGCTGGAATAAATTTTGAGCCACAGGAATATGTTGACATAACAGATACCATTGATACAAAAATAGAGATGATGCTAAAAATGCAGTCACAGCTTGGCTGGCTTGAAGATATGCATAATTGCAAAGCGACCGATTTTATAAAGACAGTAGCAGAATTTAGAGGATTCCAAGCAGCAGTGCCTTATGCAGAAGCATTTGTACAGCAAAAAATGTATCCACAGGGATTAACTAAAAGGGTATTGCCATAAAAATTGAAAATAATTATATTTATTTTCAAATAATTGATTAGGGGAGTCTCTTTCATCTCTCCCCTGAGGCAAAATAGAGCCTGGATACCCATAAAGCGCATGGAGTTTCGCCTGACCTTCGAGGGCGAGTTTTATCAACTATTATACAATCGAGACCTTTTTCAGGAACCTCGATAGCAGCCCGCAAGCAGCACCACCCCACCATAACTACGACATCGGTGGGGTATGTCTTAACATACTTCATTTCCCTCTTTTTTTCGTTTTTAAACTAATATATTATTTCAATACCATATAAATTTTTTATTTCCATTGTCAAGCCTTTATTAATATCTTTATCTGTAAGATTAAGCAAGTTTTTTTCTGTACTTTCATCCTTCATTATCTCCAATAACCTATCTAATACTATGTAATATATACATAATTGCGCAAAATACATATAGAGTAATGCCTCGAGTGGCGTCTGGAGCTTCTTTTACTTTCCCAATTCGGGTTTAGTTGCCTTGTATTTTATGGTTCTTTAATGCATGATGGTTTGAAGAAATTAATAAAGCCCTAGAAGAGGAATTTTTCCAGTTAAGGGAAGAATCCAAAAAAAACAGTAGAAGGAAAGGAATATGCCAAATATATTAAGTAGCTATTTTTTACCCTTCAGCCCGTAAACATAGCCTCCCCGGTATCCTTCCAGGGTATGGGAAGTTATAAAAGCCTTGGGATCTATGCTGAAAATAATTTTGTTTACTCTTGATAAATTTTTTTCCCGGCATATTACATTTATTATCCTTACATTACCTTCTTTACCACTCCCGCTATAACAGGTAGCACCAAATCCTTCTTCCCTTAGCATGCTCTCAATTTCTTCACTATTATTTTTGGAAATGATATTCGTGCTAACCAGGTCCCTTGAGAGTTTTTCAGCAATCTTTATGCCCACTAAAGTACCTACAGCAAACCCAGCCCCATAAGAGAGAATACCGTAAAAATTATTTATGTCCTGTACCACTCTCGCTATAACAGCAATAAAAATGCTGACTTCAAAAAAGCCAACCACGGCAGCAAAGATTTTCCGCCGTCTAACAATCATGTTAAACCTGATTGTACCCAGGGTAACATCAACCACTCTACCAATAAAAATTAATCCTGCCCATAAAATAGTTTCCATATTATCCCATTAGATAGATTACACATTTATGCCCATTTTAATATGGGCACAAAGCTTTATTTAGTGCTAAATTTAAGCTTTTTGCCTTCAGGACCGGTTGTTCCCACTACTACGTGGTCTCCTTCTTTAATTTCACTATTTAGCAGTTTCATGGCCAATACGTTCTGTATTTCCTTCTGGATGACTCTTTTTAGGGGCCTGGCTCCATAAACGGGGTCAAAACCTTCCTTGGCCAAAAGCTCTCTTGCTCCATCAGTAACCTCAACGGTAAGCTTTTTCCCTTTTAGCACTTTTTCTAAATTTTTTATTTGTATGCCAACTATACTTTTAATTTGTTCAATACCCAAACGGTGGAATATGATAATGTCATCAACCCTGTTTAAAAATTCGGGCTTAAAATGATCTTTTAAAGCACTAGTTACCCTTTTTTTCATTTCTTCTTCTCCGCCTTTGGGTTTCAAATCAGTTATCCACTGGCTGCCAATATTAGAAGTCATAATAATTACGGTATTCTTAAAGTCTACCGTCCTCCCATGCCCGTCAGTCAACCTGCCGTCTTCCATAATCTGTAGCAGTATGTTAAAAACATCATTATGAGCTTTTTCAATCTCATCCAATAATATAACGCTGTAAGGCTTTCTCCTTATGGCTTCCGTAAGGTATCCTCCTTCTTCATATCCAACATAGCCTGGAGGTGCTCCAATAAGCCTGGACACTGTATGCTTTTCCATATATTCTGACATGTCAAGCCTTACCATAGCCCTTTCATCATCAAACATAAATTCTGCTAAAGCCTTGGACAGTTCTGTTTTACCTACCCCTGTAGGTCCAAGAAATATAAATGAGCCTATAGGCCTGTTAGGGTCTTGGAGTCCTGCTCTTGCTCTTCTAATGGCATTAGAAACCGCAGTAATTGCTTCATCTTGTCCCACTACCCGTTGTTTTAACCTTTCTTCCATATGTACAAGTTTTTCAATTTCTGCTTCCATCAGCCTGGAAACGGGTATTCCAGTCCATTTAGAAACCGTTTCAGCAATGTCTTCTTCTTCAACTTCTTCTTTTAACATTTTTTCATCCTTTTGGAGCTCGGATAATCTCTTGTTTTCCTCTTCCAGCCTCTTTTGCAGTTCAAGCAATTTTCCATACCTCAGCTCAGCCGCTTTCTGCAAGTCTGTATTCCTTTCAGCTTTTTCGGCTTCAGTCTTTGTCCGGTCAATTTCCTCTTTCAGGCTTCTAATCTTTTGTATAACCTCTTTTTCTTCGTTCCAATGTGCTTTCATGGCATTGCTTTTCTCTTTTAGGTCAGAAAGCTCCTTTTGAAGCTTTTCCATTCTATTCTTAGAGCCCTTGTCTTTTTCTTTTTTTAGCGCCTGTTCCTCTATCTCTAGTTGTTTTATCCTTCTCTCAATTTCGTCAATCTCTGTAGGCATGCTGTCTATTTCAATCCTTAATCTTGAAGCTGCCTCATCTATCAAGTCTATAGCTTTATCAGGCAAATACCTATCCGATATATACCTGTCAGAAAGCACGGCAGCAGAAATTAATGCAGCATCCTTTATCCTGACTCCGTGGTGCACCTCATATTTTTCCCTGATTCCCCTAAGAATCGAGATAGTGTCTTCTACAGAAGGTTCATTTATAATTACTGGCTGAAACCTTCTTTCAAGGGCAGCATCTTTTTCTATGTGTTTCCTGTATTCATCCAGGGTAGTAGCTCCAATTGCATGCAATTCACCCCTAGCCAACATGGGCTTTAGCATATTGGAAGCATCTACAGCCCCCTCAGCTGCTCCAGCTCCAACTACGGTATGCAGTTCATCTAAAAACATTATTATATTTCCTTCCGACTTAGACACTTCCTTCAGTACTGCTTTTAACCTATCCTCAAATTCACCCCGGTATTTAGCTCCTGCAACGATTGAACCCATGTCAAGGGAAATAACCTTTTTGTCTTTCAAGCCTTCAGGTACATCTCCGGTTACTATCCTTTGCGCCAAACCTTCAACAATTGCTGTTTTTCCAACTCCTGGATCTCCTATCAGAACAGGATTGTTTTTAGTCCTCCTAGATAATACCTGGATAACCCTTCTTATTTCGTCATCCCTTCCTATCACCGGGTCGAGTTTTCCTTTTCTTGCAAGTTCAGTAATATCCTTTCCGTATCTTTTAAGTGCCTGGTACTTTTCTTCAGGACTTTGATCCGTGACCCTCTGGCTGCCCCTTATATTTACCAGTATGCTGTAAATCATATCTTTATCTGCTCCATGTGATTTCAAAATATTTCCTACTCTACCAGGGCTCTCAGCCATAGATATTAATATATGCTCCGTACTTACATAATCATCCTTCAAACTTTCTGCCTCTTTAAATGCATTATCTAATATCTCATTAAGTTGGGGGCTGATATATATCTGTGTGCCTCCCCCTGACACTTTCGGCAATTTCTCAATTATTTCTGCTAGTTCATTTTTCAAATCATCTATGTTTATTTCCAATTTCTTAAGAATTGGATTTATTATATTCTTACTATCTTCAAGCAGTGCAGCCATTACATGCACATCTTCAATGCTTTGATGTCCATGCTCTGAAGCAATCCTTTGTGCTCTGGAAAGAGCCTCCTGTGCTTTTATTGTAAATTTATCTATTTGCATCTATTTCACCTCTTATCTACACAATAATTTTAGCCCTAGGATTTTCTCCATAACTCTTGGCAAAATCCTCTAAGCTTTTTTCTTGCTGCTTAGTTAAATTTTCTGGAAGCATGATCCTGATTTTTGCATACAGGTCACCGTTTCCCTTGCCTTTCAATTTTGGCATTCCTTTCCCCTTAAGCCTCAATGTCTTGCCCCCTTGGGTCCTGGCAGGTAATTTAGTCATAACCTTTCCGCCAAATGTGGGTATGTCTATTTTCCCTCCATAAAGCGCTTCCTTAATTGTAACCGGTACCTCGCAATAGAGGTCATCTCCTTTTCTGGTAAAAAATGGATGATCTGCTATATTTACAACTAAGTAAAGGTCTCCGCTTTGGCCTCCGGGCTGGCTTGGGCTGCCTTCACCGGCCACTCTTATCTTTCCCTCATCTTTTATGCCTTTCGGTATCTTTACATTAACATTCCTGGTTTTTCCGCCTTTCTGTAGCCTCAAGGATCTCTGGGTACCAAAATATGCTTCCCGTAAAGTAATAGTTATACTTGATTGAAGGTCTTGCCCTTTTATATTTTGCCTTCTTGTTTTTTGCCTTTGGCCTCCAAATTGGGAACCGAAATTAGAGAAGCCAGAATCCGTAGCTCCCCTTCCAAAAAACATTTCAAAAAAATCAGAAAAGCCTCCACCGCCCAGATCTTCAAAATTAAATCCAGCTCCGCTAAAGTCACGGCTATAGGTTCTTCTTCCACCGCCAGGCCTTCCAGCATTAGCATATTGTTTCCAGTTAGAGCCAAGTTGGTCATACTTTTTTCTTTTCTCAGGGTTCTTTAATACCTCGTATGCTTCCCCTATTTCTTTAAATTTTTCTTCAGCTTTTGGATTATCAGGGTTAGCATCAGGATGATATTTCCTGGCCAATTTTCTATATGCTTTTTTTATCTCATCCTGGGTTGCGTTCTTTCCTACCCCAAGAACTTTGTAGTAATCCTTATATTCAACCATATATTAATCACCTATATTTTTTCCCTTAATAATACCTGCCCATAGCTACTAAGCTATGGGCAAGTATACTATTTATTTCTTTCTACCGCAGAAGTTTATTTGCCTGAAATCTGTATTTTCTTCGGCCTCTTTACTTCTGCTTTTGGAACATGTATCTCCAAGACTCCATCTTTGTATGAAGCCTTTATCTTATCTTCTTTAATAGGAACACCGATATTAAATGACCTGTAGAATGAACCATAGCTTCTTTCCAGCCTTACGAAATCTTTTTCTTTTTCTTCTTTTTCATACTTTCTCTTACCTTTAATTATTAACTGGTTTTCTTCTACAGATACATCTATATCTTCTAGCTTCATACCTGGAAGATCTGCCCTTAAGGTTACCTCTTTATCTGTTTCTTTTATATCTACTTCCGGTGCCCATACAGCAGATCTTTTCTCTTGGGTTTTTTCTGTTCCTTCAAACCATCTTCCTATCTCATCTCTTAACTGAACAAGGTCACTAAACGAATCCCATCTTACAATTGGCATGATACTTCCTCCTTTCAATCATAAGTCAGGTTTATTTATTGTCCTCATCTTCAGCTTCAAATTCAGCGTCTATCACGTCTTCGTCTTCTTTTTCACCGCTTTGCTGCTGTCCGCCAGCCTGCTGTCCTCCGCCGGTAGCTCCCTGGCTTCCAGCACCAGGACCAGCTTGTCCAGCCTGGCCAGCACCAGCCTGTGCATATAACTTCTGGGATAGCTCATTCTGTAGCTTCTGAAGTTTTTCAGTTTCGCTCTTTATATCGGCTACATTGTCTTTATCCAGTACATCCCTTAATGCCTTAACCTGGTTATCAATTTGAGACTTCATATCTGAGGGAGTCTTATCTCCCAGATCCTTCATCAATTTCTCAGTTGAATAGATCAGGTTGTCAGCAGTGTTCCTAGCATCAATGAGCTCTCTTCTCTTCTTATCATCGTCTGCATGTTCTTTGGCTTCATTTACCATCTTGTCTATCTCATCCTCTGACAGATGCGAGGTAGCAGTAATAGTAATTTTTTGTTCCTTTCCGGTAGCAGTATCTTTTGCCGATACATTAACTATACCGTTTGCATCTATATCAAAAGTTACTTCAATCTGGGGAACACCTCTTGGTGCAGGGGGTATTCCATCTAACCTGAACCTGCCGATGGTTTTATTGTCTTTTGCCATTTCACGCTCGCCTTGAAGAACATGGATATCCACACTGGTCTGGTTGTCAGCAGCCGTTGTAAATATTTCGCTCTTCTTGGTAGGTATGGTGGTATTCCTTTCTATCAGCTTTGTAAATACCCCACCCAGAGTTTCAATACCTAATGAAAGTGGAGTTACGTCTAGAAGTACTACATCTTTTACGTCACCTTTTAATACTCCTGCCTGTACAGCTGCCCCAATAGCTACTACTTCATCAGGATTAACACCCTTGTGAGGATCTCTTCCAGTATAGTCTTTTACCAATTTCTGGATCACAGGCATCCTGGTAGCACCACCTACCAATATAACTTCATCAATTTCATTTTTCTTAAGCCCTGCATCTTTTAATGCTTTTTCTAATGGCCCCTTGCACCTTTCAGTTAAGTCTTCAGTTAGTTGCTCAAATTTTGACCTGGTTATCTTCATTTCCAGGTGCTTTGGTCCATTTGCATCTGCAGTAATAAAAGGCAGGCTTACGTTGGTCTCAGTCACACTTGAAAGTTCTATCTTTGCTTTCTCAGATGCTTCTATCAGCCTTTGCAGGGATTGCCTGTCTTTTCTCAGGTCTATTCCCTGTTCTTTCTTAAACTCCTCGGCAAGATAATTCATAATCCTGTCATCATAATCATCTCCGCCAAGATGCATATCACCATGGCTAGCTTTTACTTCGAAAACACCTTCTCCAACTTCCAGTACAGATACATCAAAAGTACCTCCGCCCAAGTCAAATACCAGTATTTTTTCTTCGCCTTTTTTCTCCAAGCCATATGCAAGTGATGCTGCTGTAGGTTCATTTATAATCCTTAGAACATTAAACCCGGCAATTTTACCAGCATTCTTGGTTGCCTGCCTCTGGGCATCATTAAAGTAAGCAGGAACAGTAATAACTGCATCCTTTACTTCCTGGCCGATGTAATCTTCTGCATCCCTTTTCAGTTTCTGCAATATCATTGCTGATACTTCCTCGGGGGTGTAATTCTTATCACCCATGTTAACTTCAACCAAATTATTTCTGCCTTTTAATACATTGTAGGATACTATCTTTCTTTCACTTTCAACTTCATCATATTTCCTGCCTATAAACCTTTTAATAGAATAAATAGTATTCTCCGGATTCAGCGCGGCTTGCCTTTTTGCAAGCTGGCCTACCAGTCTTTCACCTTTCTTGGTAATACCAACCACAGAAGGTGTAGTCCTTCCGCCTTCACTATTCTGTATAACAGTTGGCTTGCCGCCTTCCATAACTGCAATACAAGAATTTGTTGTTCCTAAGTCAATTCCTACTGCTTTAGCCATATATATCTACCTTCCCTTTCTAAATTTTATTTATCTTCCTCTTGATCTTTAATTTTTACCAAATAATTTTTGAAACAATCAACAACATCTTCAGGACACTTGTCCATTATTACTCTGTCTCTTCTCCTAATCAAAACAATTATAGAGCGCAAATTCATGCCCTGCTCATACATGAGCTCCCTCACATACTCAAGCCATTTTATATCGCTCTTTGAGTAATAACGCTTTCTGCCCCTCCTAAGGGGGCAAACCAGCATAAATTTTTCATAATAATACAGTGTCCTGCTATTAACATCTAAGAACTCGGCTACAAGTTCAATCGGATAACTTTTATCCTCTTCATTAAACAATATCTTTCACCGACCTTGACTTAAGTTTATATAATAAAAATAATCTTGTCAATAATATTATAAAGAATTTTTTAAAAAATGCAAAATTAATTTTTCACTTTAAACGAAAAATTATTTTCTTTTCTTTTTTTGGAATTATACTTAAAAAGTTTCCTTTTTGCCAATTTTCTTTTTTACTTACAATAATAATGATAATATAATTTATCTCTAAACTTGGTAAGGAGCCAGAAATTAAAGAATTAAAATCATTAGTAAAATACATAAAAAAACACAAGCCAGCATTTACCATAAGCATTATATGCATCTTAATAACTGACCTTCTCTCCCTTCTCATACCATGGATACTAAAGCTGGCTATCGACGGGATTAAAAACAGGCCGGAATCTGTTGATCTCATTCTTTTTAGCGGAATGCTGGTAGCGGTCGCCTGCATGCAGGGAATTTTCAGGTTTTTTATGAGAAAGCTCCTTATTGGCATATCCAGAAAGATTGAATACAGCTTAAGGACTGATTTCTTTTCCCATCTTCAAAAAATACATTCCTCTTTTTTTACTAATACCAGGACCGGAAGCATCATGGCATTAATTACCAATGACCTTGAGGCAGTACGGAACTTTCTTGGTCCTGGGGTAATGAATCTTTTTAACACCATATTCGTGTTCGCCTCTACATTAACTGTGATGTTTTTAATAGATATAAAACTGTCATTGTATTCGCTCATTGCTATCCCCATACTTCCCATTCTGGTCAGCAAGCTAAGCTCCCTGCTTTACTCCCGGTTTAAAAAATCCCAGGAGCAGTATGCGGCTCTTTCTGCCAGAACCCAGGAAAGCATTTCCGGAATTAAAGTCATAAAATCCTTCGCCCAGGAGGGGCACGAGAAAAAAGTTTTTGCTGACCTTAACCAGGGATATGTAAAAAGGAATCTCTCCCTGGCTAAAATCAGGGCGGTATTCTGGCCTTCCATGATATTTGTAGGCGGGATAGGAACGCTGGTTGTGCTTTTTATTGGGGGCAAGCAAGTTATTGCGGGGGTCTTGACTCTGGGGCAGTTTGTACAATTTAGCTCCTATATAGGCTCTATAACCTGGCCCCTTATTTCACTGGGATGGGTTATAAACCTTATCCAGAGGGGCTCGGTTTCCATTAAGAGGATAAATAAGATATTTGACATAGAGCCTGAAATAAAATCACCGGTAAAGCCAAAAGAGGTGAATCAAATCAAAGGCGATATAAAATTTGAAAATGTGTATTTTAGATACGGAGATAAATCTGGTTATGATGAATACATCCAAAAAAATCTAATGGATGAAAAGCTTTTGGCAGGGCACTCCAGCAATGGTTGGGTAGTAGAAAATATAAATTTTGAAGTCAGCCAGGGAATGCAGCTGGGAATAGTAGGATTTACCGGCAGCGCAAAATCAACCCTGCTTAACCTTATTCCCAGACTTTACGATCCCCAAAAAGGTAGCATATATATTGACGGAGTTAATATAAAGCAAATCAGACTGGAAAAGCTTAGGTCTTCCATTGGCTATGTTAAACAGGAACCCTTCCTATTTTCAAGGTCCATAAAAGATAATATCTTATTCGGCAGTGCCAATGATTTTAAGGCTAGTGAAATTGATAAAAAAATTGAACATGCTTCCAGGTTATCCCACCTGCATGAAGACATAGTAGATTTCCCTGATGGGTATGATACCGTTATCGGGGAACGCGGAGTTACCCTGTCAGGAGGTCAAAAGCAAAGGCTGGCCATAGCCAGGGCATTATTGGTTGACCCTTCCCTCCTTATATTAGACGACTCTTTTTCCAATATCGATACCGGCACAGAAGAACTGATATTAAGAGATCTAAAGAAAAATACCAAGGGCAAAACCACGATCATAGTTTCCCACCGGATATCAACTATAAAAGATTCTGATTTAATCATTGTTATGGATGAAGGAAAAATTATAGAAATGGGAGACCACCAGCAATTGCTTGACCGGTGCAGTATCTATCAGAAACTATACTACAGGCAGCAACTTTCTGAAGAACTGGAGGAAGAACTATGAGCGGAGAAAATATTGAAAAAAGCCTGGACAGGAAAACAGTAAAAAAACTTTTAAATTACATAAAACCATACAAACTTTTGTTAATTTTTACTGTTTTTATGCTGCTTTTAACTGCTGGGCTGCAAATACTGGGCCCTTATCTTATAAAGCTGGCCATAGACCAGCATATAACGCCAGGCAAATTAGAAGGTTTTATCTACATAGTCCTGCTGTACGGCCTGGTTATTCTATTTGAATTTATAATAAGGTATTTCCAGCAATACTTTACCGAACTTTTGGGGCAGAGGATAATGTATGACATGAGGACAGACATTTTTTCCCACATACACAGGATGCCCCTGTCATTCTTTGACAAAAACCCGGTTGGAAGAGTTATGACCAGGGTTACCACTGATGTACAAACTCTAAACGAAATGCTTTCTTCAGGAATTGTCACCTTATTTGGGGATGTATTTATGATTCTGGGAATAATGGCCATTATGCTTAGCTTAAATTTGAAACTCTCCCTCATAACTTTTTCTGTCCTTATATTCCTGGCTGCTGCCACTTTTATATTCCGTTCCAAAGTAAGGAAAACATTCAGGATTATAAGGGCAAAGATTTCAGCTATTAACTCTTACCTGCAGGAATCTATATCGGGGATTAATACAATAAAGATATTTAACCGGGAAAGGAAAAATGACCAGGAATTTGAAAATCTTAATAAGGGATATCTTAACGCTTACCTAAAAACTGTCTTCTACTATGCGGTATTTTTCCCCATTGTTACCCTAATTAGCACTTTGGCCATTGCCCTCATAATCTGGTATGGCGGAGGCCAGGTCATGCATAATTTGCTAACCTTCGGCACGCTGGTAGCATTTATCCAATATATTGAAAAATTTTTCCATCCCATAAGCGATCTGAGTGAAAAATTCGGGATTCTGCAGGAGGCTATTTCGGCTTCCGAAAGGATTTTTGGTCTACTGGAGGAAAAGCCTACTATTACCTCTCCTGTAAAACCGGTAAAAAAAGATAAAATCAGGGGAGATATAAGGTTTGAAAATGTATGGTTTGCATACAACAGGGATGAATATGTCCTAAAGGATATATCCTTTAACTTAAAAAGCGGGCAAAGCATTGCTTTTGTGGGGGCAACAGGTTCGGGTAAAACTTCCATAATAAACTTGCTGAACA